>JAGCKB010000357.1 GCA_017647725.1 Bacteroidaceae bacterium | reverse complement strand
TTGTCTGCTTCTCTTAATCCTTTTTATGGTTTTCTTTTTCTCGTTGCGCAAGCGTGTGCTTAACAGCATTAAAGAGCAGTTGCAAGAGGATGATGACGAATTTAATGCGTTGGAGGCTGCCAACAATAGTGAGGCGCTAAGTGCGGAATGTGAAGCCATCGAAAATGTTACTGTTGAGGTGAATGATGAGAAACATCCCGTCTCTTATAATGCAAAGCCTATAACTGACAGAGAATCTTCGGGTATACAATCTAAAAGCAATGAAGAACTTGTTGAAGATTTTATATTGAATAAATATTTAAATGAAAACAGAAACGGATAAGTATTTTGTTACTTTAAATTACAAGAGGGTGACCCAAAAGTCATTTTACTAAGAGAACAACCCCTGTCAGAATACACTCTGGCAGGGGTTGCTTGTTCTAAAAGTGGGCTTTTGGGTCAGCCTCTTGTAATTATTCTATAATCTCTCTCAGTAACATAAGTTCGAATTGCGATGCACCACGTTCGATTAGAATTTTTTCGTCGTGTTTCATTTGTTGTTCGAACTGCTCTTTGCTGCACATCGAAGCGGCTTTTTTGTATAGTTCCACAGCTTTTGAGCGGTTGCCGGCAATCCATTGTACGTGCGCCGCGTTAATATAATCTTCGTGTCGTACCTTCTCTTGTTGTAAAAGACGGTCGTAGTAGCGTTGGGCCTGTTCGTCCTTGGCAGTTAGGAATGAGCACCAGGCTATTGCTCTTGTGGCGCGATGCGAATTGGTATCGAGGTACTCGACTTTGAAGAATCGGGCAAAGGCTTCTTCGTATCTCTTTAGAATAGCCAGACATTCGCCTGTCTGAAGCAGGAGTGTCAGATTCTCGGGAGCCACCTCTTCGGCTGCAATGTAATAGTGAAGTGCATCCTCGAAATTACCCATCAGGCGATAGCATTGTGCAATGTGGCGCATTGTCCACAGGCTGTCGGGTTGCAGAATATCGGCTTTTGTGTAGCTGTCGATGGCTGCGCTGTAGTCGCACTCTTTTTGCAGGCAATAGCCCAACTTCTGGTAGAACTGTGCATCACATTTGCTCTTTGTCTCTCTCTCTTCCAATATTCTGCCGGCTTCTATAGCCTCGCTGTAATACTCCTTCTCGACAAGATAATGGAACGTGTGCAAAATTGCTTCACTGTTCTCCATAAGTGGTTGGAGAATAGCTTCGCTTAATAGATTAAGCGACTGTGTGAATGGGTCGACAAACTCTTTTTTGTAAATCGATAGTTTGAAGAAACGGTATAGGTCCTGTATATATTGGTTACCCAATATCTCACTCTCTTGCTCTTTTGGTGCCTTTGAAATGGGCTCGGGGCCGCTATCTGCGCCTTCTGGCATTTGTTGCGTCAATATTTCGCGCTGTTCCTGTGGCACCTGTCCGAATGTGAAACAGAACGAGTATTTATCGCTGTTGCAGAAGAATCGCGAAGAGCATATTGCATCGAGTAGTGTTTTACGATTTGTTGAGTTATCGGGCATTAGCTCGGCAATCTGTGGTACGTTCTTGTCGAAGGGACGCATCCAATTGCTTGTCTCGTTGAAGAATGGAAATCGTTTGAGCTGTGAGAAGGTGCTCATATATACATCGGCGCCCTCAATCTGCCATTTTGCCATTTCGTCGAGTTTGTCTTTTATCTCGCCTTCCTCGACCCAGGCTTTCCATTCGGGATTTTGTCCCTCTTCTTCAAGCTCTTTTATAAAGTCAACTCCTAATTTCTCGCCACTGCGCATATTGGGGTTCTTCATCATTGCGGGGATAATCTCCTCGCGCATCTTGCGGTCAATCTTTTGCGTCTCGCGGCAGCGTAGCAACTGTATCTGTATTGTGCCTATGCGACGCATTACATCGGGGGTGTCACGCAGTGTCTCAACTGCCTGTATAAGTTCGGGGTAGTATTTCAGACGTTTGGTATGTGTCGTGAGTACTATTATAAGTCCTATGAGGGCGCGTGTCGAGATAATTGTTTCGTCGTTTGTCGATAGATTGCAAAGGATAAGTGCTTTCTGTGGCTCGAAACTCTGTAACAGACTAAGTACTATTGCGCCTATTAGTGTGGCGCGGTCGATTACCGGAATCTCTTTCTCGGTGAGCAGTGTTATTACCTCTTTTCGGTCATGAGCCTGCCAACCGATCTTCGCGTAGAGACGATAAAAAGCCTCTTGCAGCAGTTTTTCGTGTTGTTGCATAAGCTCCATCTCAACGCTGCGACGCTCTGGGTAGGGGGTCATCTTTACAGTCTCTATATTAGCTCTGTTCTCTATCATACGCAGGCGCATCTCTTCGGTCGCAATCTCTCCACGATAGATATGGCGCTTTTGTGCAAAGAGTGAGTATCTCTCTGTTATTAACAGTTGTAATAATCGGTACTCATCGTTAATCGTCAGACAGCGTCCTATGAGTTCGCAATGTAGGGCTTCGCGATTTGGGTCGGGCATACCTTGTTGCAAATATTCGAGCATATATCTGTATGCATTCTCCACCTCGCTCAAGCGTGTGTATAGTTCCCAATAGGTCTCACTGTTGATGGCTTCCGATAGCTCACGTATAGCTTGCTTAAGTCGTCCCTCGTATAAAAGATTCTCTACCTGTGTATGCAGTTGGTTGTTGCTCATAAAATATAATCTATTTGCGCGGTTATCTCTCTCTTCGGAAATTTATTGAAACACCGAACTTTATTTTAAACAATGGATGACCCAAAAGTGATAATGGGTCATCCACTTTACAATGAGGCTTAAATAAAAAGAACTGTTTTATTGCTTGCCAAATGTATCGGCAAAATAGCTCTTTTCTGTCTGCCTCGATAAAGTTATTTTTCTTGGAAATTATTCGCCCTTAACAGCTGCAACACCGGGGAGTACCTTACCCTCGATAGCCTCGAGAAGTGCACCACCACCTGTTGAGATGTAAGAAACCTGCTCGGCCATACCAAACTTGTTGATGCAAGCAAC
This sequence comes from Bacteroidaceae bacterium, assembly GCA_017647725.1. Taxonomy (GTDB): domain Bacteria; phylum Bacteroidota; class Bacteroidia; order Bacteroidales; family Bacteroidaceae; genus HGM04593. The sequence goes on along the minus strand of JAGCKB010000357.1, from coordinate 3,201 downwards.
AGAGTCACCGCCACCAATGAGTGAGAATGCACCGTTAGCAGTTGCCTTAGCGATAGCCTCGGCAATAGCGCGTGAACCGGCTGTGAAGTTGTCGAACTCGAATACACCTGCGGGACCGTTCCAAAGAATTGTCTTAGCGTTCTCGATAGCAGCGGCAAATGCCTTCTGTGCATCGGGACCTGCATCAAGACCCTCCCAACCCTCGGGAATTGCACCTGCGGGGCATACCTGAGTATTTGCGTCATTCGAGAAGTCATCGGCTGCAATGCAATCCTTGGCAAGAACAAGGTTTACACCCTTTGCCTTAGCCTGCTCGATGATGTCGAGAGCAAGCTGTAGCTTGTCGTCCTCAACGATTGACTTACCGATGCTACCGCCCTGAGCCTTAGCAAATGTATATGTCATACCACCGCAAAGGATAAGGTTGTCAACCTTGTCCATAAGGTTCTCGATGATACCAATCTTTGTAGATACCTTTGAACCACCCATAATAGCGGTGAAAGGACGCTTGATGTCTTTGAGGATGTTGTCAACAGCCTTAACCTCTTTCTCCATAAGGTAACCAAGCATCTTGTGGTCGTTGTCGAAATAGTCGGCAATAACAGCTGTAGATGCGTGACGACGGTGAGCTGTACCAAATGCGTCGTTGATGTAGCAGTCGGCATAAGAAGCAAGAGTCTTGGCAAACTCCTTCTGTGACTCCTTCATTGCTTTTTTGGCATCGTTGTATGCGGGATCCTCCTTGTCGATACCAACGGGTTTACCCTCCTCCTCGGGATAGAAACGAAGATTCTCGAGCATAAGAACCTCACCTGCTTTCAATGCAGCAGCGGCCTCGGCAGCCTTTGCGCAGTCGGGAGCAAACTGTACGGGAACACCAAGTTTCTCGGCAACAGCGTCAACAATCTGGCTCAAAGAGTACTTTGCGTTTACCTTACCCTTGGGCTTACCCATGTGAGACATAATGATGAGTGCACCACCATCGGCAAGTACTTTCTTCAGTGTGGGAAGAGCACCGCGAATACGTGTGTCGTCGGTAATTTTACCCTCCTCGTTCAAAGGTACGTTGAAGTCTACGCGAACGATAGCCTTTTTGCCTGCAAACTGAAAATTGTCAATTGTCATAATTGTTAAATTATTTTAGTTAGTAAAAAGTTATTGTCTATATGCAATTATATGGTCACTCTATTGCAACCTACACAGCTACAAAAATACTATTTAAAAATTAATAATTGCAGAATTAATTGTTTATTTTTAAAAAAAGGTCGTTTTTTTGCGCTGTTTTTTATATGCAGTTGAAATTTTACAATTTCTCTCCTGTTTATTCTTTCTTTTCGCCTTTTTGACGCTTTTGATATTCTTTGCACACTTCGGTAAGTCCGCATTTGTCGCACTCGGGTGTACGCGCCTTGCAGACGTAACGTCCGTGTAGTATGAGCCAATGATGTGCCTTTGGCACAATCTCTTCGGGGATATATTTCATTAGTTCCATCTCGACACTGTATGGGGTAGTGCATCGTTTGGGAACAAGTCCTATGCGGTGACTCACACGAAAAACGTGGGTGTCGACAGCCATTGCACTTTTGCCCCACACAACCGATTGTATTACGTTGGCAGTCTTTCGGCCTACACCGGGCAGTGTCACAAGCTCTTCGAGTGTTTCGGGTACTTCGCCACCAAAATCACTACATAGTTTTTGTGCCATTCCAACAAGATGCTTGGCTTTGTTGTTGGGATACGATACACTTTTTATGTAGTTGTATACCTCGTCGGGGTGTGCCTGGGATAGCTCGTCGGCATTGGGGTAGCGGCCAAAGAGGTCGGGAGTAACCATGTTCACTCGTTTGTCGGTACATTGTGCCGAGAGTATTACGGCAACGAGAAGCTCGAACGGAGTGGTGTAATTAAGTTCTGTCTCGGCAACGGGCATTGCTACCTCGAAATATTCGATAGCCTTTTTATATAGCTCGCTTTTTTTCATTATACAATAAACTCTCTTATCTCGCAGTTGTCCATAAGCGTAACGTCGCGATGAGTTACACCTTTTATCTCGGCCTCCATGATTCGGGTTAGGAATCCGTGACTGAATGCAAGTATCTTCTTGTTAGGATACTCTTTTTGTACCTTCTCTATGAATTGGCGTACACGCATCTTCATCGACTCTTCGGTCTCAACAGTCTCGTTAAGTGTTGCTCCTTTTATGGGTGTTCCTGCAAGATTTCCCAGGTCTCTTTCGCGAAGTAAGGGCTCTTTTATTATCTCGCAATCGATTCCTTCGAGAATAATATTTGCAGTGTCCATACAACGTTTGAGGTCGCTGCACAGAACTGCGTCAAATTCCAATGCTGCTACTGCGGGACGTGCTGCAACTGCTTGCTCTATACCAAGTTTAGAGAGTGTTCCGGGTGTCTGTCCCTGAAAAACTCCGCGAGCATTTTCTTCGGTCTCTCCGTGTCTTACCAAATATATTGTTGTACTCATTTATTTGTGTTTTTAATGTTTTTTTGTTACTGCGAATTTACAACTTATTGTTGTCTTTACAAAATATATGAGCTGCTTCTTAGGTTTATGGCTGCTATTTTATTATCTTCGTGCCTTATAAGAAGCTTCTAATATTCAATAATGTCCGATACACGTTTCTATTATAATGATTTCAGCTCTTTCCTGCGCGACTGTTTGGGTTGCAAAGTGCAGAAGATTACTCTCGATGGTGGCTTTACCTGTCCCAATCGCGACGGTACGTTGGGTAGGGGAGGATGCACCTATTGCAATAATCAGACATTCAGTCCTGCTTTCTGTCACCGCAATCGTCCCATTGTCGAGCAGATGTGTGAGGGTATTAAATTCTTTGCTCACAAATATCCACATATGAAATACATTGCCTATTTTCAGGCATATACAAATACGTATGCTTCTATAGATAGGCTTAAGGCGTTATATGAGGAGGCATTGTCGGTAGATGGTACAGTGGGAATTGCCATCGGAACCCGTCCCGATTGTATCTCGGACGAGCTTCTCGATTATCTCTCGGAATTGTCAAAACGAACATTTTTGATTGTGGAGTATGGCATAGAGAGCACTTATGATGCTACTCTCAGGCGCATAAACCGAGGACACGATTATGCAACTGCTATTGATGCGGTGGAGCGTACTGCTGCACGTGGCATAAGGGTGGGGGCGCATTTTATCTTGGGATTGCCG
>JAGCKB010000356.1 GCA_017647725.1 Bacteroidaceae bacterium | reverse complement strand
GGCTCTGCGCACGGAAAATCTTAACGTAAAATGCTCACGATGTTTTTTGGGTGCTGCGGAACTCGCTTCGCTCAAACAGCCTCGCACTTAATCCAAAAAACATCTATCATTTTACTAATTTTCCTATGGCGCACCAATGAACAACCTTATGATTATATGAAAAGGTGGGCAATTAATCTAACATCCATTTCCAACACGGGTGTGCAATGGTTTGTTACTCCTTGCGCAGCTTAACGCTATGTTGGCGTCCATTCCAACTCCAGTGTACAAGATAGGTGCCAGTTGGAACATCGGCCAATGACTGCTCCTCTGTTGCCTTGAATGTGTACAGAAGACGGCCACCGACAGTGTAAATGTGCACGTCGACATTTGCCATTGCCTGCAAATCGAAAGAGACAAAGCTTATTACTTGGCGAGCCCTATCGTAGCGCACAGCATAATCCACATTTTGTTTGTAGTCGGCAATGCCTGTTGAAATGCCATCATCGACCTCGATGAGACTCCACTGCACATTATCCCCGTCTGCCTCTACTGTCGGCATAACATCCTCGCCAACATAGGCGCTATGCACGCCCACCAAGCCAATGTTACTTGACAAAGAGAAGAGTGAGTCACCAACTTGTCTGACAATAAAACGACCATACTCGCCACGAGGTGTATCTGAATACATAAAAGTACCGTTATCTTCACTCTCAATACTCAAATATCCGTTACTGCCAAGAATATTATAGCAGTTCATCTCTTCATCTACAGCTACAAGCGAGAACTGCTGTTCATCATCGCCAAAGTCGGCAATCTCCAATGTCAGACCATTTGCAGCAGAGAGGTTCAAACCGCTTGAGTGGTGAAGATAATAGAGCTTGTCATATTGTGGTGCGTTCAGTCGTTTGACATTCTCCACTGCCTCTTCCAACAATTCAATAGCTGCATCATACTCCTCAATAGTCATATACACTCCATTTTCGATAACGGCAATTACTTCTTCGAGGGCTCCGACATACAATGGGGAACTCTGCAAAGGTGCTTCACCTATCCACGACGCAGGAATGCTCTCCAGCGTCTCTTTTGCTTCATACAGCAGCGCTTTCAGCAGAGCCGCTTTCTCCTGCAATAACTTGTCGGTAACCTCTTCGCGTTCCTCCAAAAGCCAGTCACAATGTGCAGATGCCCCCAAATTAGTCTCCTTCTTATCACCATAGACTTTGGAGTCGGCATCAAGATACGTTGTGCCCAACAAGCCATTCATGGCATTGACACGATAGTATCCATCCTTTGCTACAAATGTCAGCCGGGCTTTTGAAGAATTATAGACACTCTCATAACCATACATATTCCAGCTGTCTGATGTTCCAATAGAAATGTAAAGTCCATTGACCGATTTTAGATAATATCTGTTTTCGACCTCTGATTTTTCGAAAACAAAATGCTGTTCAGGACTTTCACTGTCATAGGAGTTTATGCTGGCTCTCTGTGAAGTGAGGTTCAATACATAGCCTGAATTGCAATGCTTCAACACATATTGCTGTGTCGCAACCGGTTCATTAACTTTCTTTGCGGCATCAAGTGCTGTGGCAAGATTAACATTCTGCAATATATAATCATCGGCCACGGTGGACTCAAAATAGCGTGAACTCGCAACCAAACTACGCAACTGTTCAATTTTGTCAGCGCTGTAATAGAAAGGAGCATCATTTATTTGCCAATCGACCAATGAAGAAAGAAAAGCATCGGCCTTGGAAATTGTAGCACTGAGCATATCCTTGACTTCATCGGGGATATAATCCGGTACCAGTTCTTCGGGGACAATACGCCATTGTCTGTTGTTGCTCACATAGTTCCTGTCATTGTTATAATAACTTATGACAGGATTTCCATCGTTGCTGGAACCTCCACTGTTGTTTATAACAAAATCGGTTGCAAGATTGATTATGTTGTAGTTGCCGTTTTCATTGACAACCACAAGATTCCACAACTGCCGTGCATCGCCATCGGTGATTTCGGCAAGATTAAGTTGGGTACTCACCGTATTCTCCTGCGACGGGTCGTTTAAAGCCATCTCCTCGGCCCTGTTTACAAGACGATAATAGTCACCTGCTTTCTCAATTCGCCACAACTGTGTATCCTTTCCGTAGATTGGGGAATTAATTACTATGTTCTTACTGCCGTCAGTTCCCTCTGCAACATCAAGTACTTTATTATTGCCTTTGTTATATACACGGTAGAAATATGCGTTGTTCACCTCAAATGGTTTCAGCACATCAGTATTTTCACCACCGTTACCGCTGTCCCCTGCACGGTTGGCGAAAAGCGTTGTCAAGAAAATTGCGTGTTCAGTGATAAAATCCTTTAGCTGATTGATATATTCATCGTATGTTGAATACAGGTATATCTCGTTGTATGCACGCGAGTCGATTGAGTAGCGCGCGTAATTCAGTTTCTGAGACTCGTTTATAAGGTTTGCCATACTGTCGATATAATGATGCAGACAAGACTCCAAGCCTTCACTTGTTTTCATTTTCCAAGCATTATTGACAGCTATATTAAACCAAGGATCGCGAATAAGCTGCTTCACCCACACCTTAGTCAGTCCATCACCAAATCCCTTATCTACCATACTTGCATTGGTAACATCTCCGCTGCGATTACAGTTATTGTATGCTATATCATAATCCCATAATGGGCCAAAGTATATCTTGGGGTCGTCCTTTTCCTTGTATATATATGTGCTCCAGAAACCATCGACATTGGCACTGAGCTCTGTTGCTATGTACCAGGGTATTATTGTTGCCGAGTCAACCATCGAGCGATAACCGGTCAATGAATCGCTAAATGAAGAACTGAACAACCTATCTTCAAATTCGTTCAGATGATTGCGTATATAGTTCTTCTGTGCCTCATTGATGTAATCCTCATCGGGTGACTTCACTGTAACCAACAGATTGCGTCCGGTGGTGAAATAGACCGGTTCAGAAGTTGCAAAGCCGTCAATCTCCAGCAGATAACCGCCTGTTATGTTGCTTGTGTCTGAGGCTACATAATCTTGCTCAAAGATCTCGACCCTCTTGTTATCAACGTTCACCTGGTCCGAAACCTGATAATTTCCAAGATAAACACCATTGAGCACGAGATCTACAAAATGCGCAGCAGGATTGAACGGCAAGCCAAGAAACTCACCCATTTTGGATGTTACGGCATTCCTCAAAAAAGACTTATCGCCATGATTTGCCAAAAGTGTCCAACTTTTATTCTTTGCATATCCCTTCCCAAGAAACTTTGTCGACTCATTGAATTTTATACGATAGGGCTTCTTTGCAAGTCCCCAAGTTGAATTGCCACGCCCTCTTATCTTCATCGAGTTGTATCGAACAGTGTCAGTACCCGACACATATATCATCGTTGCTTTTATATATTCAGTCTTGCTTGTTACCGGTTCAGAGCCATCAGTCTCAATGTAAATTGTGGGAATATTTGTTTTTTGCACATACTTCTCACTCTGACCATAGCCAAACATAGCTACAGCAACCAATAACAAGAATGTCGTCAAACGCATTTTCATAACTGTTTGAAATAGATTATTAATTGTGACAAAATTACAAATATATATATTTGAAACAAATATTTGTACATTTATTGTCTTGCCCACTATTGAATGAATTTGTAAATAGAGTGGGGTGGGTATATTTTCTTATATTGGTGTCCGGTAAAACTTTTTCACTCCAGAGCATATTCTGATTGTAGTTCTTCTCTTTCCGGAAGGAGTTGTACCATTTTTTGCGTTTCTCTTTTACAGAGCGTGCCTCGGACGTGTTGTTGAGTTTAGCGAAAAATAACTCATTTATTTTGTTCATCACTTGTATTGCATTATATTTGCGTTATATGTCCAAAAAATGAATAGGCTATTGTGTATATTGCTTTTTTTATTGGTGCAGCCATCCTTATTGGTTGCGCAGGCTGTTGTGCAGTTCCCTAAGAAGGTGTATGACTTTGGCGAGGTTTGCGAGGCGACCGATTCGGTAACGTGTACTTTCGAAGTGGTAAATGCCGGTGATAAGCCTTTGCATATCGAGGGGGTATATGTGAGTTGTGGTTGTACGTCTGTAACTCACAGTCTCGAGGCTATAGCACCCGGGGAAAAGGGCGCTGTATATGTCTCATTCTTTCCAAAAGATCTTGATGGGCGATATTTAAAAAGTATTTATGTCTACACAAATACTATTCCGCGCAAAAATGTAGTGCGTATCAAGGCAAGGGTTGTACCTGAAAAATAGAATTAATGATTTGTTTTGAAGTATTTGCTGGCTGTTGTACCGTACTCTTTTACAAATGTTCGGCGGAACGATAGCATGCAGTTGAACCCGCAGTATGCCGCCAATGTGCTTATCTTGGCTTTAGGGTTCTCCTTTTTTAGTTTTATGAAGTGTGATAGTCTGAGGCTGTTTAGCAGGGTGGGGAAAGTTACTCCTAACTCTTTATTTACAAATTTTGATGCATAGCTGCGATTTGTACCCAGGTCAGCAGCTAACTGAATAATAGAGTAATTCTTATCAAGGAAAAATGGCTCTTTTTCACTTAATAGCTGCATATATTTCTGTTTTATTTCTTTGCTTGTATCCCCCATATAATTATTGTATTTACTATGCTGCAAAGATGACAATAAAGTGGGGTGTTCTTTTTCACTAAAAAGAGTTTGATTTTCACTGAAAAGACAAAATTTGTGTTTTCGGTATCCAAAAGAGGAATTTCCCTCGTTTTTTTCGAACTATTTGCTCGAAATTGATTGCTATGCTACCATAACAATGATAGCATAGAAACGGCTCGAAAAGACCTTTTCTTATGTGGCAAATGTCAGTTTGTCTGTTTCTTTCGGTATTCAGTAGGCGATTCGCCAAATTCGGCTTTGAAGGCTCGGCTGAAGTAGCTGGGCGACTCGAATCCGCAAACGACCTGTATTTCGCCCATTGACATTTGTGAGTTTGTTAACAGATAGCGTGCCCTTGCCAATTTTCGTTGGCGTATGTAGTTTGTAGTGTTGGTGCCTGTTATGCTGTTTATTTTGCGGTTCAGTGTTGTTGTGCTCATTATGAGGTG
>JAGCKB010000355.1 GCA_017647725.1 Bacteroidaceae bacterium | reverse complement strand
GAAGATTCTTCGTTGGGCGCGTGCAGCGGTTGCTGTGGCGCAGATGCGCGGCGAGAGCTATTTGTCGGTAGGTAGTCAGTGTATGGGTATTGCAGGCTCTATCGTCGACCAAAATTTCTTCCAGGAGTATCTTGGTATGCGCAACGAGAGCGTCGATGAGACCGAAATCCTGCGCCGTATGGACGAGGGTATATACGACCACGAGGAGTATGAGAAGGCTATGGCTTGGACCGAGAAATACTGTAAGCCTCGCGAGGGTTGGGACAAGAACCGCCCCGAGAAACAGAAAGACCGCGCCGGCAAGGATGCCGATTGGGAGTTTGTTGTGAAGATGACTCTTATCGTGCGCGACCTAATGCTTGGTAACCCCCGTCTGCGTGAGATGGGATTCAAAGAGGAGGCTATCGGACATAATGCCATCGCAGCAGGATTCCAGGGACAGCGTCAGTGGACCGATTGGAAACCCAATGGTGACTTCACCGAGGCTTTGCTGTGCAGTACATTCGATTGGAACGGCATACGCGAGGCATACGTACTTGCAACCGAGAACGATGCTTGCAACGGTGTTGCAATGCTCTTTGGCAAGCTGCTTACCGGTTGTGGTCAGATGTTCTCGGATGTTCGTACATATTGGAGCCCCGAGGCTGTTAAGCGCGTAACAGGTAAGGAACTCACAGGTCTTGCTGCAGGTGGTATGATTCACCTCATTAACTCGGGTGCAACTACACTCGATGCAACAGGTGCGAGCACCAATGCTGCAGGTGAGGCTTGTATGAAACCTTGTTGGGAGATGACCGAGGGCGACGTCGAGGCTTGCTTGGCAAATACTAATTGGATGCCTGCCGACCGCGACTACTTCCGAGGCGGCGGCTTCTCGTCGAACTTCCTCTCAAAGGGTGGTATGCCTGTGACAATGAGCCGTCTGAACCTCGTAAAAGGCCTTGGCCCCGTTCTTCAGATTGCCGAAGGTTGGACAGCCGACGTGGCTCCCGAGATTCACGAGGTGCTGAATATGCGTACCGACCCCACTTGGCCTACAACCTGGTTTGTTCCACGTTTGTGCGACAAGGCTCCCTTCAAGGATGTATATTCGGTAATGAATAATTGGGGTGCTAATCACGGTGCTATAAGCTACGGTCATATTGGTGCCGACCTTATCACTCTTGCTTCTATGTTGCGTATTCCTGTATGTATGCATAATGTTGATGAGGATAAGATTTTCCGCCCTGCTTCGTGGAACGCATTTGGAATGGATAAAGAGGGTGCCGACTATCGCGCTTGCCAGAATTACGGCCCTGTGTATAAATAATTTGATAATATTATAAAAAGCGAGCTTGCGACCTCGTATTTTAGGTCGCAAGCTCTTTCTGATTTTAAAAGAATATGAGTGAGACAAAATTAACCGGTTATAAGGTACGGCAATATGATGGCCCTGTGAAGCGCTTCTGCCAGACGCTTGACCTCAAGGATAACCCGGAACTCATTGCCGAGTATCGCCGTCGCCACAGCGAGGGTGAGGCGTGGAGTGAAATTCTCGATGGAATACGCGAGGTGGGCATCTTGGAGATGGAAATTTATATCGTCGGCACAAGGCTTTTTATGATTGTCGAGACACCTGTCGACTTTAATTGGAGCGAGGCTATGGCACGACTCTCTACACTGCCACGTCAGCAGGAGTGGGAGGATTATATGTCCGAGTTTCAGGTGGCGCCTCCCGGTGCGTCGTCCGATGAGAAATGGGTTCTAATGGAGCGTATGTTCCACCTGTATAATGCAAAATAACTATGGAGAATAATACTAAACCGAAACTAATAGAGAAGAAGTATCTGCTTCCGTTCATACTCATTACCTCGCTATTTGCATTGTGGGGTTTTGCAAATGATATTACCAATCCTATGGTGGCGGCTTTCCAGACGCTTATGGAACTGCCTGCATCCGAGGCTGCTTTGGTGCAGTTTGCTTTCTATGGTGGTTATGCCACTATGGCTGTGCCTGCCGCGCTGTTTATCCGTAAGTATAGCTATAAGAGTGCTATTATGCTTGGATTGGCTCTTTATGCCGTAGGTGCTTTTCTTTTTATTCCGGCTGCCAACTATCAGATGTTCTCGTTCTTCTGTGTGTCGTTGTATATCTTGACATTCGGTCTTGCATTTCTTGAGACTACGGCCAACCCTATGATAATGTCATTAGGCGATAAGAAGACAGCTACACGTCGTTTGAACCTTGCTCAGGCATTCAATCCTTTGGGTTCGCTCTCGGGAATGGCTGTCGCTTCGCTTATTGTGCTTCCTTCGCTCATCTCGGACAAACGTGATGCGGCAGGTGAGGTGATTTTTCACGGTCTCAGTGAGGCCGAGAAAGCCAATATACGTATGCACGACCTTGTCGTTATTCGCGACCCGTATGTGGCTATAGGATTGCTTGTAGTGCTGGTGCTCATTGTTATCGGCTTGACAAAAATGCCTAAAACAAAAGGGCAGGGCGAGAGAGGTCCCTTGAAGGATACTTTTGCACGACTATGGAAAAATCGTCCCTATCGCGAAGGTGTTGTTGCGCAGATGTTCTACGTGGCGGCACAGATTATGGTGTGGACTTTTATTATTCAGTATGCCGATAATCTGGGCATTGATAAGGCCACTGCGCAAAACTATAATATCGTGGCTATGGTGATGTTTCTATGCAGTCGCTTTGTAACCACATATCTGATGCGATACATCGATTCGCGCAAATTGCTTATGATATTTGGTGTGGGTGCAGTGTTGGCATCGTTGGGAACAATACTTATAGTGGGAAAATTGGGCCTCTACTGCTTGGTTGCCATCAGTTTCTTTATGTCGCTTATGTTCCCCACAATTTATGGTATTGCTTTGGAAAATGTAGAGAAGCGTGATACCGAACTTGGTGCATCTTTCCTTGTTATGGCTATCGTAGGAGGTGCTATTATGCCGCCGTTGCAGGGTATGGTTATAGACTTGGGAACTGTTGCGGGAATGCCTGCGGTGAATGTGTCGTATGCTTTGCCGATGATATGTTTTATAATAGTTGCTATATATGCCTATAGAAGCTACAAATTGCAACTGACTAAGTGACGGTACTTGAGCAGTAATGAAAAAATCCCGCTTTTTGCGGGATTTTTTCGTTATATTAGAGTTGTTTATGTTTTTTTTGATGTAATAGACAAAACCTTTCGGGTTATTTGGCTAACTTTGCACTCGTAATGTTACGAGCACGAAAATAGGCTGCACTCGTTTTGAATTCAAAACGCGTTTTGAAACGCTAAAGCAAACTTTGCGTTTCACTCGTTTGCACTGTTTTTGCATCGATTATGGCGTCTGCATATTGAAACGTAGGACGATTTAAGAATTAAAAGATAGTAAGATATATTATATGGCACGTATTTTAGCAATTGACTATGGTAAACGACGCACCGGGCTGGCTGTAACCGACGAGCTACAGCTTATTGCCGGCGGACTTACTACGGTCGATACCAAAGTGCTCATAGAGTATTTGCTCGACTATATGAAGCGCGAACCCGTAGAGCGCATTATCGTAGGACTTCCAAAGCAGATGAATAATCAACTGTCCGAAAATATGGTGCGTATAGAGCCGTTCGTGAATCGTCTGCGCAAGCTTGTAGATGTCCCTGTTGAGTATTACGACGAGCGTTTTACTTCGGTTTTGGCACAAAAAGCTATTTTGGAGTCGGGAATGAAGAAACAGGCTCGACGTAATAACAAGGAACTTATAGATGAGATAAGTGCTACTATTATCTTGCAGTACTATATGGAGAGTAAAAGAATGAAAAAACCAATATTATGATACTACAGATTTATTTGTATGGACAGAGTGTCCTGAGAAAAGTTACAGAGGATATAACACCCG
>JAGCKB010000354.1 GCA_017647725.1 Bacteroidaceae bacterium | reverse complement strand
AGAAGCTGTTTAAATTTATATCGTCAAGTTTTTTATAGAGCAAAAATTGGATGTTTATTTATATTTTAAGGGCGCATAGCGGGCTATGTAACCGCAAAAAAGAGACAAACAGGCATTTTTGAATATAAAAAACGACGAAACCGTCAGCTTCTATATGAATATTTTTTTTAGAAATTTAAACAGCTTCTAAATACCTTATAAAAAATAGAGCAATGATATATCTGACAGACTTTATAATACCGCGTGATAGTTGGGTCGATAGTTACTTTTCACCGGTTCCGGTATCGGGTATTCCTAAAAATATGCCGCGTGCACCACAGAATACCCATATCAACAGTTGGTATCCGTGGCACATTTTTTATAATCGTGGTATGTGTGAATTTTCGTTCGAAGATATTACGATTTTCTACGGTGGTAACGGCTCGGGAAAAACAACTCTGCTGAATGTCATTGCGCAGCGTTTGCGTGTACAGCGTTTAAGTCGCTATAATCGCAGTGTTTGTTTCGATGATTATATAAGTGTCTGCAACTATTTTTTAGCCGACTCCTATTCGGAACGTTGTGTGCAACGTGGCTCTATTTTGGTGAGTGATGATGTCTTTGATTCAATTTTAAAGAAAAGGGAAGAGAACGAACGCATAGATCATCGTCGCGACGAACTGATAGACGATTATTATGCCTATAAATATACAACGGAATTACCGCGCGAAAATCTTACCGACCCGCAAACGCTTGAGTTGTATAAGAATATCCATAATGCGCGGAGTGGGCGAAAAAGTTGCTCTCAGTTCGTAAAGGCAAATCTGAATCGTAACCTTAAAGAGCAATCGAACGGTGAAACAGCATTTGAGTTCTTTGTTCAATCAATAAAGGATGACTCTTTAGTGCTGCTAGATGAACCCGAAAACAGTCTTTCGGCAAAATGGCAGATGGAGCTTGTCCGTTATATAATAGGAGCAGTGAGGGCTTTTCGTTGTCAGTTCGTTATCGCCACGCATTCGCCATTCTTGTTGTCGATTCCGGGCGCGAAAATTTATGACCTCGACCAAATGCCTATAAAAACCGAACAGTGGTATAATCTTGAAAATGTTCGCTGTTATTATCAATTATTCGAAGATAATAAACACCTTTTCAAGTGATTTATGATGCGCTACCGATGTAACAGTATAAAATTAAATGACTTCTGATAAAAAATAACAAAAAAGTTTTGCCAATAGGAAAATTGTAACTATTTTTGCGCCACATTTTGCATAGTAAGAAATAATATAAACTAAAAATAAAGATAGGAAATGATTGTAGTACCTGTTAAAGAGGGCGAGAACATTGAAAGAGCTCTCAAAAAATTCAAGAGAAAATTCGAGAAGACCGGCGTTGTAAAAGAACTTCGTGCACGTCAGCAGTTTGACAAACCCTCTGTGCTTAAGAGACTTAAGAAGGAGCACGCTGTATATGTACAGAAGCTTCGCGCTGCAGAGGAATAAAAAACTGGCAAGTTTTCTTGCATTTTTATTTTATCTTACTTATATTCGTTGCCGAAAGATAACCTTTCGGCAACGAATTATGTTTATAGACTCATTCATAGGATATCTTAAGGCAGAGCGCAACTACTCGGCGCACACCCTTAGGGCATACGGTATCGATCTTCGCGCATTTGAAGAGTACCTATCCGCTATGAATGAGCCTCTTTCTTTATTGGATGTCGATGCCGATGTTGTGCGAATGTGGATTTCTTCTCTTATGGACGACGGTGCGGCGGTGACATCGGTAAATCGCAAACTTAGTTCGCTGCGTACTTTTTATTCATATTTGCGTAGCGAGGGGGAGATAGAGGAAAATCCTGTGCTTGAGCTGCAAGGCCCCAAACGCAGTAAGCATCTGCCTACATTTGTGAGGGAAGAGGATATGAATGCTCTTCTCGATGGCGATGCTGCTGTTTTTGGCGAGGGTTATTCGGCCTGTTGTAATAGGACAATTATACTCTGTTTTTATGAGACCGGTATCCGTTTGTCCGAACTTGTAGAGCTTAATCTTTCTAATGTAGACTTAGCCGGTGGAACACTTAAGGTTTTTGGAAAAAGAAGCCGCGAGCGTATTGTTCCTCTTACAATAGAATTAAAAGAGGTGCTTGCTTCTTATCTCGAAGAGAGAGCGGCTGTAGCCTTGGTCGATGAGGATGCTCTTTTTGTTAATATAAAAGGAACGCGCGTGAGCCGTTCGTCGGTCTATCGTCTGGTTAGAAAATCTTTGGCGTCCGTATCTACTGTAAAGAAAAAAAGTCCTCACGTACTGAGGCATACTTTCGCTACCGCGATGCTGAATAACGAGGCTGAGCTTGGCGCTGTTAAAGAGCTGTTGGGTCATAAACGTCTTGCAACAACCGAGGTTTATACTCATTTGACATTCGAAGAACTTAAGAAATTTTATAAGAAGGCTCATCCGAGAGCCGGTAATAATTAAATTATAGGAGGTAATATTATGGTAACAAGAGTTCAGACTATTCATTTTGATGCATCACAACAGTTGATGGAGTTTGTAGAGAAGAAAGTGTCAAAATTAGAGAAGTTGTGCGAGGAAGCTACGTCTCTTGAAGTTGCTATGAAGCTGATTAAGCCCGAAACTGCAATGAATAAAGAGGTAAGTTTGCGACTTCTTGCAAGTGGCGGTGAAATGTTTGCCTCTAAGATTAGCGACACTTTTGAGGAGGCTTTATTGGGCGCAATAGACGCTTTAAAGGCTCAAATTGAAAAAAATCGCGAAAAAAACAGGTAAAATCGAAAAAAAATCCTCAAAAAGTTTTGTGATTAAAAAAAAACTCGTACATTTGCACTCGCATTACGGAAGTAACGCGCTGTAAATAGTACGACGCCTCTTTAGCTCAGTTGGCCAGAGCACGTGATTTGTAATCTCGGGGTCGTTGGTTCGAATCCGACAAGAGGCTCTACTAAAAACAGCGAAACTGCAACATCAGTCGCAAATGCGTTTTCTGAAATAGTGACAAGAAAAGGGCAAATTCCAGAGTGGCCAAATGGGGCAGACTGTAAATCTGCTGGCTTTCGCCTTCGGTGGTTCGAATCCATCTTTGCCCACGAATGTGTTGAAAAAGAGAATGCAAACCAGCCTTGACGGTGTTCATACTTTTGAAACTGTCTTTGTTTGTTTGCAAATTCTTTGTGTAAACGTATTGCGGAAGTAGCTCAGTTGATAGAGCATTAGCCTTCCAAGCTGAGGGTCGCGGGTTTGAGTCCCGTCTTCCGCTCTTTTTCAACGCTGTTATAGCTCAGTGGTAGAGCACTTCCTTGGTAAGGAAGAGGTCCCGAGTTCAAGTCTCGGTAACAGCTCTGGAGAAGAGCTTTCTTGTCTTGATAAGTCAAGGAGAATACGTAAAACAGAATACAAATATTGGTAAATATATTGTTATAATTAAAGCTTAAAACTATGGCAAAAGAAAAATTTGAGCGT
>JAGCKB010000038.1 GCA_017647725.1 Bacteroidaceae bacterium | reverse complement strand
GTTTCGCCGTTTTTTATGTTCAATAATGCCTGTTTCTTTCTTTTTTGCGGTTACATAGCCCGCTATGCGCCCTTAAAAAATAAATAAACATTCTATTCTTGCTCTATAAAAAACTTGGCGATATAATTTTAAACAGCTTCTAAATTTAAACAGCTTCTAAGTCACAAAAGAACATAATGCTCACTTAACTTACTACATTTATATGTGTAAGCAACCTCCCCTTGAATGAGATAATGACGACAGTAGCCTTCATCAGGCTATTATACTCACAAGAAACCTCACAAGACTCCATGCAAACATCGTCAGCCCCCTCGAAAGAAATCTCGGCAAACGGTGTTACCACTACACTCGCATCAAGCGCAACAGACATTCCTGCTGCTATATGCAGATAGGCTTTTCCCACAGCATCATTTGTGAGAGTATCCTCAATAGTAACTCTCTCATTTTCCCAATGGAATGTACGCGAATGAAGAGTACCAACCCTCACGTAACCATCGTGCGTTGCCTTTATCCACCCATCACCGCGTACAATATCAAGGACATTGGCACGCTGTGCGCAACGGAAAGCAGCCCACACCCGACTTGAATCGCTATTTGCTACTACAACCGTATTATGTGCAGCAGTAGAGCGCTCATACTGACGCCTTTCACACCATTGATAGGTAGAAATTCCCGTATCGACAATGAAGGGATTACCGGCTATACGCATCTCAAAATTAAACGTATCGGCGTGGGAGTGGCCGGGAATATACGACGCAGCAATTCCTCCAAAGTCCATTCTAAGTTCGTAGTTTCTATTATCTACACAATAGTAACCCGATACATCGGTAGAACCTTTTGTATACTCTACACCTAACCTATCGGCATAGCTGAACAACTGCCCGGGTACAGGAGCAACACCATCGGCCGAGTCATTGAAATGAGGGTAACTGCCATCGGAATATATGATTGAGCATAACCATCCCAACATTAGCGACGCCTTCTTTGCAAGAGCCTCGCACAGTTTATCCTGTCCATCAAAGATTTTGTTGTTCCTTAGCAGATTTACAGCATCCAATACTCTATCGAGTATAATACAATGATACATTATCGACTGCTCATAGTTTGCACCATCGCCAAGCGTCTGCTCCTCTATCTGCTCGGCAAGTTCCGTAGCACAACGCTTATACATTTTTTCGTCGCCGAAATAGATTGCACCCCATAACAAAGCAAAAAGATTCTCTATAAGATGATTTCCGGCCAGATTATACTCCAGCCCACCCAAAAGAATCTTATATTGCGAATATAACGAACAATCTATTCGCTTTAACTCCTCTGTGGGAATATTATCACGATTAGCCGTTACGAACTTTATCCAGTTGACTGCGCGGAGCGAGATACAGTACTGCGAAAGACCTATAACATTATTCTCTTGCGCATCTATGAAGCGATTAATCCATTGCAGTCCCTCTTGCAGTGTCATCGACGGCTGCAAAAGATACTCCATATAGTTTATATTAAAACTCCACAAAGCACCAAGAGCGTCGTAATTCCACGAACCGTCAAACTTTTTGGTAATATTCAGAAAAGTAAACTCCTCGCCTCGGCACGACTCATATTTGGCAATGTAGTCGGTCAGAGCAATACTGCGGCCCTCTTTATAGTATCCGAAAGAGTGTTTACACCTTAGCGCCGTACGCAATAATCTACGAGCGCGATAAAGACACTGAAACAGTATCTGTTCTGCTTTCAGATATTTGACAGTATTATAATAGAGCCCTAACCTACCCATTGCAACAGCTGTATTATAGCACGACCCAACCGCCCGACTTTAGCGACTCTATAGCAGCAAACGAGGCAAGCGTTGTATTCATTATGCTATCAAAAGGAATGAGCGAACCACCACCTTTTGTTATGCGCTCGTTCAGCAGCGCAAACTGGCTCTTCTGTCCCTTATCCATCGAGCAGGTCATCTTAGAGAATCCCTTGGCGCCAAAACCCTCGAGTCGTCGCCAATTGTCAAGAACAAATACACGCTCCTGCGAATAGACCTCGAAACGCTCCTTTGCGTATGCCTTTGAACCGTTGGCAAAGTAGTTTATAACTGCATTTGTTCCATTCTCGAACTTAAGAAGGATTGTTGCATTATCGGTATTCTCCTCGGGATTGACACCCATCGCATTCATACAAACAGCTGTTACGCGACTACCTGCCCAATAAGCGCAAAGGTCGATAAGGTGACAAGCCTCGCCAATTATGCGACCGCCACCCACCTCAAGGTCGTGTACCCACATATCAGCAGGAATAAATCCCGCATTCATCGTTGCAATGATATTCTTAGGCCCGTCGCCCACCTGCTGTTTCAATTTCACAGCCAGCGGCGAAAAACGACGATTGAATCCAACAGTAAGAGTTACATTATCGCCCGCATTCTTATAAGCATCGCTTATGGCAGCAAGCTCCTCTTTATTCAAACACAGAGGTTTCTCGACAAAAACGCTCTTTCCGGCCTGCAAAGCCTCAAGCACCATCTTTGCGTGCAGATTATGACGTGTGGTTATTATTACAAGATCAACCTCTTTATCGTTAAGAATCTCTTTATAATCCGATGTAGCACACTCGGCACCCGCTTTCTTTGCAAGAATCTTAGCATTTAATCCTCCAGCACTCGCAATATATTTTATTGTTGCGCCTGCCTTCTTCAACGACGGTATAACCATCGACGAGGTATAGTTTCCTGCGCCTATGATACCAATCTTACCATTGCCTGCCTTAAAACCGGCACCGTCGATAGAGACGACACGTTCAATGGGAGAATCATCGGGATATTTAATAATCGAGGCTATTGAGCCACGCTTGCGCATATCACCGTATATTTCGAGATAGTCTTTTAGCTCTACAACTTCGGTAATCAAAGACTTAACATCTAATTTCCCGGTTGAGATTGTATGTAGTATAGTCTCGAAATTACGTTTCTCGGTCCAGCGTACGTAGGGAAGCGGATAATCGTGTCCCTTATTCTCATACTCCTCATCATAGCGTCCT
>JAGCKB010000353.1 GCA_017647725.1 Bacteroidaceae bacterium | reverse complement strand
AGCTACCTGCGAAATGACCTTTGCTTTTCCGGGGATACCATCTTTGTTCTTTTTAAATGTCTTTATGTAGTCGTCGATAAAGCCTACGGCACCTAACCACACCGTTGTTATGAGTAGAAGTACCATATATACATTATCCAATCGGCCTATTAGCAGACAGGGTACGAGCACCGATACTATTATTATTATTCCACCCATTGTAGGAACTCCCTGCTTCAGGTTGGTGCTATCGAGGTCGCGCAGTGTTTCTGATATTTGGCGTTTGCGGAAGAAACGTATAAAGTATTCTCCGAATATGGTTGATATGAGCAATGCGAGCACAATTACGCTGAGGGCACGGAATGATGTATAGTTGAATAGGCGTGCTCCCGGAAAATCGTATTGTTGCAATAGTTTGAATAGTTCGTATAACATATATTATATATAAGGTGTATAGTGGTTGTTATGCGTTTAGTATCTCGTTAAGAACCTCTTTGTCGTCGAAGTGATGTTTTACTCCCTTTATCTCTTGGTAGTTCTCGTGTCCTTTTCCTGCAACAACAATGACGTCGCCTTTCTGTGCCAGGGCGCACGCAGTCTTAATGGCTTCGCGGCGGTCGGTGATGGCTATCACGTTTTTCTGCTGCTCGGGGGTGAGTCCGGCAAGCATATCGTTTATAATATCCTGTGGTTCCTCGAAACGTGGGTTGTCCGATGTTATTATAACGCGGTTGCTGCTCTTTACAGCCTCTTGTGCCATAATGGGGCGTTTGCCTTTATCGCGATTGCCGCCTGCACCAACAACAGTGATTACATTTCCGCGTCCGTGCAGAACGTCGTTTACGGTGCTTAGTACATTCTTTATGGCATCGGGGGTGTGGGCATAGTCTACTATGGCCGAGAATCCTTGTGGTGAATGTACTGTTTCGAATCGGCCCGATACGGGCTTCAGTGAACTGAGCAGTCGCAGTACCTCATCGGGCTCTTTGCCAAGCTCTACTGCTGCTGCGAAGATTGCCAATAGGTTGCTGGCATTGAATCGGCCGGTGAGCAGGGTGCTGAACTCGCGGTTGTTGAAATTGAGCAACATACCATCGAGGTGAATTTCGTTGATGCGTCCTTTGTACTCGGCCATTGTACGCACCGAGTATCTTTTTATGTCGGCGCGTGTGTTCTGCACCATAACAGGACCGTTCTTGTCGTCTATATTTGTTATGGCAAAGGCATCGCGCGATAGGTTGTCGAAGAAACTCTTCTTGGCTTTAAGGTAGTTGTCCATCGTCTCGTGAAAATCGATGTGGTCGCGTGTGAGGTTGGTGAAAATTCCTCCTGCAAACTCAAGGTCGCCCACGCGTCCCTGTGCCAATGCGTGTGAACTAACCTCCATAAAGGCATATTCGCAACCGGCATCGGCCATCTTGCCCAATAACTCGTTTAGTGTGATAGGGTCGGGTGTTGTGTGTGTCGATGGATAGGGGGTCTCATCTACATAATTGCATACGGTTGATATGAGTCCGCACTTGTGTCCAAACTCTCTGAAAAGACGATAGAGCAGTGTGGCTATTGTGGTTTTTCCGTTTGTTCCTGTTACTCCAACCAATCTCATTCTTTGTGTGGGGTTGCCATAGAATGTGGTTGCTACTTTACCCACAATTTTAGATACATCGGGGACGCTTATATATGCTACCGAAGGGTCTAATGTTCCGGGTATTGTCTCGCATAGGATGGCCGATGCACCTGCCTCCAATGCTTTCTCTATGAATTGGTGTCCATCGACTTGTGTTCCGCGCATAGCTATGAACATATCGCCCTGCTTTACCTTGCGTGAGTCGATATTAACACCGCTAATCTCTACCTCCTCTTTGGGAAGTACTATGCGTGTGTACTGTATGTTACGTGTAAGCTCGGATAGTTTCATATTTCTTTGGGTATTAGGGTTGCAATGTTATCTTTACTTGTGTTCCAAATGTTGCTTTGTGGCCGGCTGTTACGCTCTGTGCTATTACGCGACCGTGTCCGCTGATAGATGGACGCAGGCCTGCTTTGCGCATAAGGTAGATAGCATCTTTTGCTCCCATTCCAATGACATTAGGAACTATATTATCGTTTATCTCGTGTACTTGATAGCCTATTCCGCTGCTGTCGCTTACCATTTTGCCCCAGCTGGGATTCTCAAGGTCGCTGCTTATGTTACCGTTGCTTGTCTCAATATCCAGCTCGTCGAGAAGATATGCTATTGCGGTAACGTTGCCTCGTTTGGCTGTCGGCATTGGGTTGTTTATAGTGTCTTTTGCCATCGCGAGTTCGCGTCTCTCTCTCTTTGCCATTATATTTTCGGCTATATTCTTGAAGATTACAGCCGAGGTTCCTCCACCTCCTCCATAGGAGCGGATATTCTGTACTAAGCAGGTGTATTCGGGGTTTTCTACAGGGAAGAAACCACAGAAACTGAGAAGGTTGTAGCTTCTGCCATCAATGTTTTCGGTCTTTTCGGCTGTACCTGTCTTTCCTGCAATGCTCACTTTGTTTGAACGTGCTTTGGCTCCTGTAGCTCCCTTTTCGTTAACAACGGCCGTCAATGCTTTCTTAAGTGTCTCTATTGTATAGGGCTTGAGCATCTGTTCGTTGAGTACACGAGGCGGAAACTCCTCTATTACACTTCCCTCGCGTTTAATGGCTTTTACCAATCGGGGGGCCATACGTGTGCCGTTGTTGGCTATAGTGTTGTAGAATGTGATAATGTTCAACGCTGTCTGTGCTGTGGCATATCCGCGTGACATTGCCTGAAGGTCGGGGGCCGACCAGGCTTTACTGTCGGGGGTTCTGTAGTAGGGTGTCGCTTCGCACTGTAGCAGATTGTAGTTCTCTCTCATACCAAACTCCTTTAGCTTGTCGGTGAAGCTGCGCGGGTCGTTTTTATATGCTCCGTTTATAATCTGCGCCATACCGGTGTTCGATGAGTTCTGTATTATCTGAGTGATATTCTGGTACTCGCTTTTGGGGGTTACGGCATCGGTGATGGTCTTTCCGTGCATCATCATCTGTTTGTAGCTTTTTACCGAGTCGGTAGCTTTTATTCTGCCATCTTCGAGTCCCACAGCAAGCGCAATGGGTTTGAATATCGAACCGGGCTCGCGAAGGTCGGCAAGGGCGTGATTGGGGGTACCGTTGTTCTTGTTCTGACGGAATGTTTCGACATACTGTGTGCCACTCTCGTCGAGTGAGAGGTTTACGATGGCTTTTATGTCTCCGGTCTTTACCTCCATAAGTATAACCCATCCGGCGCGTGAACCAAATTCGGTGAGTCCGTCGCGCAGTGCCTTTTCACAGATGTCAAGCATTTCGACATTCAGTGTGGTTTGTATATCCATACCGTGAGTAACTGGTATGTCAATAATCTCTTTCGATTTCTCGGTGTGCATAAGTCCGGGAGTGCCGCTTAGTACCGAGTCGTATTTCTCGTCGAGGCCGTGCTTGTCGGCTATGACTTTTCCTGTCTTTTTCGACTTTCCGTGTGCGTTGTAGTCGCCCAAAGTACTGTTTGCCAATGAACCAAAGAATTTCTTGCGGTATTTGAACTCCTCTTTCCAGAATCCTGAGATTGTGGCTTTTTCGCACAATATTGGTAGCTTGGATATTTTACGATATTGGGCATACGATACGTATAGCTGGTGGTCGGGACAGAGTGGGTATTTTTTCTTTCCGAATCGTCCCTTGCGGTTTGCTTTAAAGTCGTTGAGTCCTCTTTTTAGGTGTGCCTCAAACTCGGCTGAGGTCCAGGTAGGGAGTATCTCTGAGAGTCCTTCGCACAGGCGACCGAGGTCGGCACTCCAGATAGAGTCTTTTTCTAATCTTGTCTTTTCTCTCTTCTTGTCGTTAAACTTGTACTCTCCTAAATTATCGAAGTTTATATATAGTTTGTATTTGACAAGGTCGCTCACCATAAGTTCACCGTTGTCGCTTAGAATATCTCCGCGACGAGGCTCTATCGGCTTGTTGTAGACTACGGCAGTCTCGGCAACGTCGAGCCAATATTGGCGTTCAAGGGTTGCTGTTATAGTGGCTTTTGCTATTATTATTACTCCCCACAGCACAAAAACGCACACAAGAAGCACGTTGAACCTGAATATTATATCTTTTCTATATTTGAACATATCCTTGGGGTTTTATTCTATGGTGAATGGTGGGTTCTTTGCTGTTTTCAGTTGGCTCTGGTATTTGTTTACATAGTTTTCTATGTTCGATTGTCGGCTTTTCTCCGAGAATTCGCTTTGTTTGGTGAGAAGCATATATTTAGCATCCTGAAGCTCTACTTTAAGTTGTTTTATATGCTTGCGCTCCTGGCGATAGGCGTAACGGTTGCTGACATATATGAATGAGTAGAATACTATCAGCAGCATCAGCCATATATTGTTTAGGAATAGTTCGCTGCGCAGTGCCTTTCCGCTTAGTATCTGCCCTAAAAGGTTGCCTTTTTTCTTTTTCTTAGGCCCGCTAACCTCTTCTTTGAGCTTTTCCTCTTGGTTTTTTTCTTGGTTATTATCGTTCTCTTTCATAATGTTCAAATATTTAGAAGCTCTCTTCAAACTGAGGGAGTAAAATGAACTGTTTAAGTTTCTGAAAAATAGAATTTTTGCAGTAGTGATATAAATCTAAATAACTTCTAAGAATAAAAAGCTATTAAATTTTTATAGCTATACGCAGTTTGGCGCTGCGCGAGCGTGGGTTTATTTGCATCTCTTCGTCACTTGGCAGTATTACTTTCTTTGTCTCAAATGGCGATGTGCTGCGACCGAAAAAGTCTTTCTCTATGGTTCCGTCGATATTGCCGCTCTTCATAAAATTTTTTACTATGCGGTCTTCTAAGGAGTGGTAGGTTATTACTACTAATCGGCCTCCGGGTTTTAATAGCTCTTTTGCCTGTTCGAGCATCTCTTTCAGGCTCTCTATCTCTTGGTTAATCTCTATGCGCAGTGCCTGAAAGACTTTTGCCAACTCTTTTTTCTCGCGTTGTGGCGGACAAAAGGGCTTTGCTGCTTCTATTAGGTCGCTCACTCGTCTGAAGGGTTTCTGTGAACGTTGCTTTACTATTGTCGCGGCAAGCTTTCGGCTGCAATTGAGTTCTCCATACAGTTTGAATATGCGTGCAAGCTGCTCCTCTTCGGCTGTATTCAGCAACTCGGCAGCTGTGCGTCCTCCGCGCTTGTTCATTCGCATATCAAGTTCCGAGTCGAAGCGGAAGGAGAATCCTCGTGTCTCGTCGTCGAAGTGGTGTCCCGATACTCCAAGGTCGGCCAAAAGGGCATCTATGCTTTCTACTTCGTGATAGCGCATGAAATTGTATAAAAAGCGGAAATTGCCCCTTACGAAAGTGAAACGCTTATCGTCGGGGGCATTCTTCTCGGCATCTCCGTCCTGGTCGAAACTGTATAGGTGTCCTTTTTTGCCTAAGCGGCTTAAAATCTCTCTCGAGTGTCCGCCGCCGCCAAATGTTACATCGACGCATATATCGTTTTGCTGAATCTGCATCCCATCGACGCTCTCTTTAAGCATCACCGGTGTGTGGTAAACAAGTTCTTCGCTCATAGTTCCCTCCTTTCTTCGTTGTTTTTTGTGTGGTCAGCAGTCATAATCCTTTCGAGCTCTTTGCTGAACTCCTCGGGTGACATAAATGGCTCTTCGACCTTCTCTTTTGCCCAAATTTCTATGGTGTCGTCCATTCCAATGAAACGTACTTCTTGTTCAATGCCTGTTAGTTCGCGGTAGCGTTTGGGGAGAAGTATTCGACCGTTACCGTCGATGGATAGCTCCTCTACGTTTGCAACGAATGTGCGGAACAACATCTGTCCATGAGCACTCCAGCGGTCGAGCTTGGCTCTTAGCTGGTCGAGCAGTTCGTTCCATACGCTCTCGGGGTAAAGAACAAGGCAGGACTGATGCGGGTCTTTGCGTAGCATAACCTTCTCGCACGCTGTTGTTTGCAGTGTGCGACGAAAACAGGCGGGCAAGAAAACACGTCCCTTGCTGTCTGTTTTTGCCTCTATGTTACCTATAAACCGCATATTCTATTCTAAATTAAGAAATTTGCTTCAAAATTACATAATTCCCCACAATTCCCCACAATAAAACACAAATTAATTTCTTCAAAGTTTTCAACAATTTGTTAATAATCTATTTGTCTGAAAATAAATTTATTGTCAGAGTGGCTCAGGAGCCTGTTGTTGTGCCGGTTGTTTTGTCTTACTTTGTCTTTGTTTTTTATAAATGATGATTTTTTGTGCGCAATTAATGTAAAAATCGTTACTTTTGTGCTGCAAGTGGTGAAGTGTGGGCCGCTTTTTTATTACTGAGTGTGTTTGTATTAAAAATCTATCGAATATGAAAAAACTTTTTCAATCAATCTTGTTATTCTCTTTTGCACTGCTGCTTCCTATGGGTGCTGCTGCGCAGAAGAAGCCGGTGGAGCGTGGTTATAATGCCATAATCATTGAAC
The DNA here is from genome assembly GCA_017647725.1 of Bacteroidaceae bacterium. Classification (GTDB taxonomy): domain Bacteria; phylum Bacteroidota; class Bacteroidia; order Bacteroidales; family Bacteroidaceae; genus HGM04593. The sequence continues at coordinate 14,825 of JAGCKB010000353.1, read as the reverse complement.
AGTCGAAGAATTATGTCGAGTTCCTGGCCGATGACCTTCTGCAGGGTCGTGATGCGGGGAAACCGGGTGGTTACATTGCAGCACGTTATATTGTCTCGTTGCTCAGGGAATGGGGGGTGCAGCCATTCTTTGAGAGTGGTTATTATCAGCCATTTGAGGCGGCAAATGTAGTTACCCCTATGCGTAACTCTTGGGAGATTAATCCGGACTCAATTGCCTGTATAAAGGCAGAAGGATTCTTCCAGACCAGGAGAATGAATAATATCCTTGCTGTTATCCCTGGCGAACTCACCGATGAATATGTAATCATCGGTGCTCACTACGACCATTTGGGATTGCAAAGTGACGTTTATGTCGATGGACTTTATAATGGTGCCGATGATAATGCCTCGGGTGTGTCGGCGGTATTGCAGATTGCAAAGGCGATGGTGGCAACAGGCAAGCGACCTCTGCGTACGGTTATCTTTGCCTTTTGGGATGGCGAGGAGAAAGGACTGTTGGGCTCTAAGCATTTTGTAAATAATTGGGACAATCACTCTCGCATAAAGGCTTATATGAACTTTGATATGGTAGGTCGTGGGCCTGTAGAAAAGCCTCGTTATCTGAAATACTTCTACACCGAGGCTCATCCTGCGTTTGGTGAGTGGCTGCGTGAGGATTGTAAAGAGCGTGGTTTTATATTTGAACCCGATTATATTGCGTGGGATCGCCCTATTGGTGGCAGCGATAATGGCCCGTTTGCGCGTGTCGATGTTCCCATTGTATGGTACCATACCGAGGGACACCCCGACTATCATCGTCCCTCGGATAGTGCCGACAAGATAGATTACCCTAAATTGCTTGATATAACCCGCGCTGCCTATCTGTGTGCGTGGCGTATGGCTAATGAGAAGGAGTACTGATAAATATAGATTAGGCTGAAAAAGTCTCTTTTTCTTTGAGCCTCATAATAAAGAGAGTGCCCTTTTAGAACTGGGGCACTCTCTTTATTGTATAAAAATCTGTCAGCTGATGCAGTGGGGCTTACTTTGCCTTTTTAGGCAGGAATGTGTGAAGCAAAATGCAACCCAAAATAGCGGCAATGAATGAACCGCATAGGATGCCCAATTTAGCCTGGGCAAGAAGCTCGGGGCCGCGTCCTGCAAGCGATGCGTAAGAGAGGTCGGCAATGAAAATTGATACTGTAAGTCCGATACCACATAGTGCTCATATACCCGAGAATGATTTCCAGTTGGCACCGTCGGGGAGCGCTACAATACCTATTTTCACTGCTACCCAGGCAAAGAGGAATACTCCAACAAGTTTACCAATCACAAGACCCGACATAACAGGCATACCTACTCCTGTAATGAGGCTGCTCATATCCATCTCGGACATATCGATACCGATGTTTGCAAAGGCAAATACGGGAATAACGACGTAGCCAATGAGTGCGTGCAGGTTATCCTCAAGATCTTGCAGGGGACTGATTAGTCGGTCGGCAGCCGACTCGACACTCTTAAGGCGGTTAATCTCGTCGTGTGTGAGGATGACTGCACCTTTTCTGCTGTTGTCGATGACGGGGAAATTCTCAAGGTTCTTGCGTATTCTCTCGAGATAGAATCCTGTACCTTTCTCAAGTGTCGAGGGAATACAGAATGCGGTGATAACACCGGCTATTGTAGCGTGGATACCCGAGTTTAGCATTGCGTACCACAGTACAAATCCTGTTATCAGATAGAAGAATTTGTGATGCACACCTGCTCGGTTGGCTACTGCCATAATAAGTACGCATATAGCCGAGAGAATGAGGAATGTAGTATGAAGTTCCGATGTGTAGAAGATTGCAATAACGATGATTCCTCCAAGGTCATCGGCAACAGCAAGGGCAGCAAGGAATACCTTAAGTCCTGTCGGCACACGTGTGCTGAATATCGATAGTACGCCAAGTGAGAATGCTATATCGGTAGCCATAGGGATGGCAAGACCTCGCTGAAGGTCGGGGTCTGCGGGACATAGCAACCAGAAAACAAGTACGGGAAAAATCATACCTCCGCAGGCGCCGATGATGGGAAGCATTGCTTTCTTGGGCGATGACAACTCGCCGACAAGGAATTCGCGTTTAATCTCCAATCCGACAGATAAGAAGAAGAGTGCCATCAAGAAATCGTTGATAACCTGCAAGAGGGTCATATCGTGTCCGTTGTGGCTGAACAGGTTGAAGCTGCCCACAGAGATACTTACGATGTTCTCCCAAAGACCGAAGTACCACTCTTTTGCCTCGCTGTTGGCTAGGATAAGTGCTGCTATTGCGCTTATGATAAGTAGTCCGCTTGCTGTAACGTACTTCTTAATCATACTTTTAAAACTATAATTCGCCATATTTAGTTATATAGTTTAAACGGTTATTATACTTTTTGGTTTAAGGAAAATTACTCTTCGGGTGTAAACATAGGATCCCAAGCCGGTAGCTTTGTGGGCTTCTGCTTCAGTATGTCGAGAACCTTGGCAGGCACGTATTTCTTATCTACTACAAGGCGGAACATATATTCGTCGAACCACTCGTCGGTCATTATAATGGTTCCCTGATGTCCCGAGCCTGCGCCCCAACTGTTCTCGACCTGCCATTTAATGGGCTTGCCATCCTTGTCAAGGTCGACCGACTTAAGTGTCATTGCGTGTGACGAACCGCTGTCGAATGTCATAATGCGCTCTTTCTTGCTCATTCCAAACTCGGTGCCAAGGAGTGTCTCGTAGTCGAAGTTGTTTATGTCGAGCAATCCGCGCTTGCTGTCGAGGTATTTGCCGACGTCGCAAGAGAAGTACATCATTACATTGTCCTTGATAGAGGCTATTGCCATCTGTTTGATATCATCTAAAGGCAGATTGACATAGAGCCAGTTGTGTCCGTCGTATGTGTGGCGGTCATACTCAATCTCGTAGCTTTTCCAATAGGGGCGTGTGGGGTCGTTCATAAGCATAACATAATCGTTCTGAAGATCCCAACCGATGTACTCTTTATAGAAACTCTGGGGTGTGTAGGTGCGGGGAGCTATAGGCTCGTTGCCGCTTTTTCTCTCGGGTGCCCAGGTAAATTCTGTGGGTGGAACACCGTAAACTTTGGCAAGCATCTGGTAGACTACCTTCAGTTGCTCTTTTTTCATATTCTGCAACTCTTTCTCTTTGGCACCTTTCTCCGATGCATCGCGCAGGCGCAATCCAAACTCGCGTAATTTGCGTTTCAACAAGCTGTTGAATGCCGAGGTGTTGTTGCTTGTATAGGTCTCTTTCATCACGCTCTTGGGCACTACACCATATTTTGCTATAAGGTCGGCTACACCGGTGAATGTACCGCCGTCGCTCAATGGGTTCTTGAAGAGCCACTCAACGGTGCGGTCGTCAAATGGTTTTTTACGTGTGTCGATAATGCCTTGCAAGAAGAGGTTCGATTTCTCTAACTGGTCGAAGAAGAAGTTGTAGACTTGTGAAAACTCAAATGCACCCAATTTCTGCTCGGCAATCATTTTGGCGCGCATTACATTCATTCCGGTAAAGAGCCAGCAACGTCCCGACGACTCCTGGTCGCTGATTCCCTTAGACTCGACACTATTGCTGAAATAGGTGTCCATCATATACTGGTTCTCGGGGTTCATAGCCAATGTGTTGACATTGTTGTTCTTCATTACCTGCTGCAATGCCTTCTCGGCGCCTGTGGGCTGATAGCTTGCGGCAAGCTCCTTAAGCATCTGGGCATCGATGCCGCCGTTGTTTTGTGCAGTTGCTGTCATTGCAAATAGCATAGTAGCTATGCAACCAACTGTTTTAAGGTTGATTTTCATGATTTTTATTTTTTTGGATTTGTATCTTTATAAACAATTTGCGAATATATACATTTTTTTGTGAAAAATCAAAGCTCGGGCTCTTATCTTGCGATTTTATCCGATTGTGCTTTCGGCCGAGCACTGTTTGCAAAATTTTTCCAAATCCTGCATAAAGGCAAGGGCGGTCTCGACACTCTTTACATTATCTATGACTATGCTCATACGGTGTTGCTCGCGGCTTAGTGCGCAGGGGAATTGTGTGCTTTTGACAAACAATAGAATAAATCCCATTGTGTCACTCTCGTAGAATGTTTTGTTATTCTCGTCGACAAAGAAGAGTCTCATTCGACCACCTTTGAGGTAGATTTTTTCAATTCCGAACTCTTGTGCTTTGCGACGCAGTGTTACCATACGTATAAGTTCTTCGCCTTCGACGGGGATTTTTCCGAACCTGTCTATCATACGTGTACGGAACTGCGCAAGGTCGCGTTCGTTGGTTATGGAGTCGAGTTCGCGGTAGAGTAGTATGCGCTCGTTGCTGTCTGGGACATACAGGGGACCGAAGAATAGTTCAAGGTCGCTCTCTACAACGCATTCGCCTGCGAAAAGGGCATTGTCGCTCTCTTCCTCTTGCAGAATATCGGCAAACTCCTCGGTTTTTAGTTCGCGTACAGCCTCGGCAAGCACCTTTTGGTAGGTCTCGTAACCCAGGTCGGCGATAAAACCGCTCTGCTCTGCGCCCAACAGGTTGCCTGCACCGCGTATGTCAAGGTCTTGCATTGCAATGTTCATTCCGCTGCCAAGTTCGCTGAAACTCTCTATGGCTTCGAGGCGTCGTCGTGCTTCGCTGTTCAAAAGGTCACGTGGCGGTGTGAGCATATAGCAGAATGCTTTGCGCTTGCCGCGTCCCACGCGTCCGCGCATCTGGTGCAGGTCGCTTAGTCCGAATGATTGTGCCTGATTGATTATTATGGTGTTTACATTTGGTATGTCAATTCCATTCTCTACAATTGAGGTTGCAATGAGCACGTCGTAGTCGTGGTTTATAAAGTCGTAGAGTCTCTTCTCCAACTCCTGTGGTTCCATCTGTCCGTGGCCTATGCACACGCGGGCATCGGGGATGTGCTTGTGAATAAGGTTCTCGAGCTCGTGCATATTGGATATGCGGTTGTTTATAAGGAACACTTGTCCGTTGCGGCTAAGCTCGAAATTTATAGCTTCTTTTATTATGTCGGCGTCGAATGTATGTATCTCGGTGTGAATGGGGTAGCGGTTGGGTGGCGGTGTCTGTATCATCGATAGGTCGCGGGCACCCATAATAGAGAATTGCAGTGTACGTGGGATGGGGGTTGCTGTCATTGTCAGTGTGTCGACATTAACCTTCATCTGGCGCAGTTTCTCTTTTACGGCAACGCCAAATTTCTGCTCTTCGTCTATGATGAGCAGTCCGAGGTCTTTGAATTTCACATCCTTTCCTGTCAGTCGGTGGGTTCCGATGATAATATCCACCTTTCCATCGGCAAGTTCTTTAAGGACCTGCTTGCTTTGCGTGGCGCTTCGGGCACGACTGAGATACTCTATCGTGCAGGGAAAATCTTTCAGTCGCTCTTTGAATGTGAGGTAGTGTTGGTAGGCGAGTACTGTGGTGGGTACAAGCACTGCAACCTGTTTGCCGTCGGTGGCAGCTTTGAAGGCGGCACGAATGGCTACCTCGGTCTTTCCGAATCCCACATCGCCACAGATAAGGCGGTCCATAGGGCGTTTGCGCTCCATATCTCGCTTTACCTCATTGGTGGCTTTGTGCTGGTCGGGAGTGTCTTCGTACATAAAACCTGTCTCTAACTCGGTTTGCAGGTAGCTGTCGGGCGAGAATGCAAATCCCTCCTCTTTGTAGCGCTGGGAGTATAGCTTTATGAGGTCGCGGGCTATGTCTTTTATCTTTTTCTTGGTGCGTTCCTTCATTCGCTCCCAAGCTCCAGTGCCCAATTTGTTTATCACGGGTGGTTCGCCCTCTTTACCGCGATATTTCGATATTTTGTGCAGATTGTGTATCGATACAAATACCACATCGTCGTTCTTGTATATGAGCTTTATTGCCTCTTGCATTGTGCCTCCGTTGGGGATGCGCACAAGGCCGCCGAACTTTCCTATTCCGTGGTCGATGTGTACGATGTAATCACCTGTCTTAAACTCCTTTAGCTCTTTAAGTGTGATTGCTACTTTGCCGCTGCGTGCGCGGTCGCTGCGCAGTTTGTAGTTGTGGAATCGTCCGAACAGCTGATGATCGGTAAAGAAGAGTGCGTGCAGGGTGTTGTCGATGAATCCCGAGTGCAGAGTGCGCCCTACTGGGCTGAATGTAATCTGCTCTTTGCCTCGTTCGTTAAAAATTGTCTCAAGACGCATTGCCTGCCGACTGTCGTCGGCAAGGAAATATATCTTGTAGTCTTTTGCAAGATACTCGGCAAAGTATTTCTCGACAAGGTCGAAGTCTTTGTGAAAGAGTGGCTGCGGGGCAGTGTCGAAAGAGACTTTTATTCCAGTCTCGAGATGCGGCGCGCGAAGTTCCCAGTGGCGCACTGTGCGCACGTAATTCTCTAACTCGACTGCCGATATAAGGTCGGGCATCTGCGGCTGTTCTTCTTGCGATAGGCGAGCCTGCAGTGTGAATCCTTCGTTTCGCAGTTTCTCTATGCTGCTCTTTACGAATTCAATATCTTTTGTTATGAGTATGCTGTTCTTGGGCAGAAAATGTGTTATGGGGACGCTGTTGCTGCCGCTTATCTTGGGCACAATGGAGGCTTTGTCTATGCGCTGCTTCGATAGCTGTGTGTCTACCTCGAATGTGCGTATACTCTCGACCTCTTTTCCGAAAAAGTCTATTCGGTAGGGTAGCTCCGATGAGTATGAGTATATGTCGATGAGGCTTCCTCTTACGGCAAATTCGCCGGGCTCGTAGACATATGTATTCTCTCTGAACCCTAATGAACTGAGTTTCTGCTCAATCTCTTCGCGGGATATTCTGTCGCCAATAGTTATTGTGATGGTCTTATTCTCTAATTCGCTTTGTGAGGCTACCTTCTCGGCGATGGCATCGGGGTGGGTGATTATGATTGTTCCTTCGCCTCGGCTGTGGGCGGTGAGTCGGCTCATCACCTCGGTTCTTAGAATGCGGTTGACATCGTCCTCTTGCCCATATTTCATTGCACGTCGGTATGATGATGGGAAAAAGAGGGCGCTCTCCTCGCCACACACTTGAACAATATCGTGATAAAGGTATCCAGCCTCCTCGACATCGTTCATTATAATCATAAATGTCTGTCTCGGGAGACGCTCTTTCAGTCCCGAGATTACAAGTGCTACAGAACTGCCCGTAAGACCGTCGATGAGCACACTTTTTTTGCCACTTTCGTTGCGTAGATTTACAAGTGCATCCACGCCGGGATGCGCCGAATAGATTTTTAGTAGTTCTTTTGCTTCCATTATTAAGCGCAAAAATACAACTCTTTCTTGCTATCTTGGAGCTCTTAGGGTTAATTTTATATAATAAAATTCATCTTTTTGACTATTTTTTGTCTCTCATAGAGTAAAATGCACTCTTTTTTCAGTATCTTCGCAAAATGAATGGTAATAAATTATGGTAAAAAGCGATAGTGTAATTATTATACCCACATATAACGAGAAGGAGAATATCGAGAAGATGATTCGTGTGCTGATGGCATTGGAACACTCTTTCGATGTTCTGGTGGTAGATGATGGCTCGCCCGATGGCACGGCTGCAATAGTGAGAAATCTGATGGTCGAGTTCCCCGAGAGAGTGTTTATCATCGAGCGCTCGGGAAAATTGGGTCTGGGTACAGCCTATATAACAGGTTTTAAATGGGCGTTGCAACAGGGGTATGAGTATATATTCGAGATGGATGCCGATTTTTCGCACAATCCCGATGACGTACCTCTGCTCTATGAGGCCTGCGCAAAGGATGGCTACGACCTGTCGGTGGGTAGCAGATATGTGACGGGCGTGAATGTGGTTAACTGGCCTATGGGACGTGTGCTTATGTCCTATTTTGCGTCAAAATATGTACGTTTCATAACAGGGTTACCCGTTTATGATACAACGGCTGGATTTAACTGTTATCGTCGTCGCGTACTCGAAACTATTAACCTCGACTCTATCCGTTTCAAGGGATATGCTTTTCAGATTGAGATGAAATTTACAACCTATAAGTGCGGATTTAAAATTAAGGAGGTTCCCGTGATTTTTGTGAACCGCGTTCTTGGCGAGTCGAAAATGAGTGGTGGAATATTCAGTGAGGCGCTGTTTGGTGTAATAAAATTGAAGTGGGGTAGTTTCTTCAAAAAATATCCTACCTGTAACGAGAATATAAACCAAAAATAAAATGGCAGAAACAAATATTCAATTCGAGAAGGTGCTTGCTGTGTGCCGCGAACTTTTCGAGAAGAAATTATATGACTATGGAGCGTCGTGGCGCATAATGCGTCCCTGCTCGCTTACCGACCAGATATATATCAAGGCTAAACGCATACGTAACCTTGAGACAGGTGCCGAGAATATGGTCGGTGAGGATATAAACAGCGAGCTCATTGGCATTGTGAACTATGGAATTATAGCTCTTGTGCAACTGCAGTTGGGTTACTCGGATGAGTGTGATATATCGGCTGAGGAGGCTATGAGGCTTTACGATGCAAAGGCTGTAGAGACTTTAGAGCTTATGAAACGCAAGAATCACGACTATAACGAGGCGTGGAGAGGTATGCGTACAACATCATACACCGACCTTATCCTCACAAAAATCTGGCGAACAAAACAGATTGAGGAACTTGAGGGTGCAACAAAAGTATCCGAGGGTGTGGATGCCAACTATATGGATATGATAAATTACGCTGTATTCGGACTGATAAAGAATGGTGTTGTCGAGTAAGAAAAGGGCTGTAACGGCGCTGCTGGTGAATATCTCGCGATTGTTGCTGGCGGCAGTTCTTCTGGTCTCGGGCTTTGTAAAGGCTGTCGACCCGATGGGCTTGTCTTATAAGCTGGGCGATTACGCTGCTGCTTTTGGCGTCGTTGATATCGACGATGGTTGGTTGCTCTTTGCCGCCACTATGCTCTCGGCTGCCGAGTTTATACTTGGTGTCTTGTTGCTGATGGGTGTCTATAAAAGGGTGGTGACGACACTCGTCTTTATCTTTTTCCTTTTCTTTACACCGTTTACATTCATATTGGCGCTGTGGAATCCTGTTCGTGATTGCGGATGCTTTGGCGATGCCTTTACAATGTCTAATTGGGCAACCTTTGGCAAGAATATCGTGCTGTTCCTTTTTGCGACATTGTGTTGTTTCAAACGCCGATTGTTTGTGCGCAAGGTGAGTGTGGTGAATCGCTGGATGGTGCTTTTGTTTGCCATCTGTTATATATCGCTGCTCGAAGGCGCTGCGTTGACGCATCTGCCGGTTATTGATTTTCGTCCGTTCTATATTGGTAGCGACCTTAGGGCGGCGGTAGAGGATATTCCGGCTGTGCATAAATATATATATAGGTTCGAGAAGGGTGGTCAGGTAATGGAGTTCGATGAGTTTACCTACCCCGATAGCACCTGGAATTATCTTGGCAGTCAGAGTCTGACTATTGAGATGGGAAAGCCTGCCAAGGTTAGTGACTTTGCTTTCTTGGATGCCGATGGCGAGGATTATGCGCCGCAGATACTTGCCGATACAGGATACGTCTGTCTGCTTGTGATGAGTAGCATAGAGAAGGCCGATGAGAGCAGGGTTGACAAAATAAACGATATGTACGACTATTGCCTTGAGAAAAAGGTACCTTTTTATGCAGCGTCATCATCGGACGAGGATATGATTGAGGAGTGGCGTCGCCGCACCGGTGCCGAATACTCGGTATTATGGGCCGATGAGGTTATGCTAAAGACCATAGTGCGTGCCAACCCCGGTATGCTGCTTTTAAAGGATGGCATAGTGGTTGGAAAATGGAATGTCGCCGACCTGCCACCTGTTGAGAAGTGTGCGCTTTCCTCTACGGGAATGCCCGACAAGGCTCGAAGCATCTATAATTATATACGCGGATGGAATAAATGGATTGTGCTATTTGTTGTACCGCTGTTTATAATAATGTTTATAGACTTGGTAACGGCTGCCGTAAAATGGTTTTTTCATTATTTTAGTCGCGATGCTAAGAGTAATGATGTATCCGGGGTTGTTAATGGAGAAAATTCCACTGACAATAATAAAAAAGAGACTATTGACTTAAATAACAATACAAACCTTTAAAACAAAAAAATTATGAGAAAGAAAATTGTAGCAGGTAACTGGAAAATGAACCTGAATCTTCAGGAGGGTATTGCACTTGCAAAGGAGCTTAACGAGGCGCTTACAGCCGACAAGCCCAACTGTGACGTTGTAATCTGTACTCCTTTCATTCATCTTGCATCGGTTGTTCCCGCTGTTGATGCATCTATCATCGGTGTTGGTGCCGAGAACTGTGCCGACAAGGTATCAGGTGCTTACACAGGTGAGGTTTCAGCCTCTATGGTAGCATCTACAGGTGCTAAGTATGTAATTCTTGGTCACTCTGAGCGTCGCGCTTACTATGGCGAGACCGAGGCTATCCTCAAAGAGAAGGTTCAGTTGGCTCTTGCTAACGGTCTTACTCCTATCTTCTGCATCGGTGAGGTTCTCGAGGAGCGTCAGCAGGGTGTTCAGAACGAGGTTGTTTACAAGCAGCTTGCAGGTTCACTCTACGACCTTTCGGCCGAGGATTTCTCTAAGATTATCCTCGCTTACGAGCCTGTATGGGCTATCGGTACAGGTCTTACCGCTACTCCCGAGCAGGCTCAGGAGATTCACGCTTACATCCGCTCTACAATTGCCGAGAAGTATGGCAATGAGGTAGCCGAGAATACATCTATCCTCTACGGTGGTAGCTGCAAGGCAAGCAACGCTAAGGAGCTTTTTGCTAATGCCGACGTTGACGGTGGTCTTATCGGTGGTGCATCACTGAAGGCAGCCGATTTCAAGGGTATTATCGATGCTTGGAAATAATGAAGCGACTGTTATCAATAACATTTATCATACTCTGTGCCCTCTCGGTGAGGGCACAGAGTAATATTGTCAACGAACTGCAACGCGATGTTCAGGGACAGGGTACTGTGCGCATAGTGCAGCCTCAGAAACTGATTAATCTGATGGGTTCGATGACTCAGCGTGTCAATGGCAAGCCTGCTAAGGTCGAGGGCTACCGAGTGATGGTGTACTCGGGTAATAACTCGCAGACAGCACGTGATGAGGCTAACAAGATGGCGAAATATATGAGGGATAATTTTCCCGGTGCCGAGGTTTATGTGGTATTCGAGTCGCCTATGCGTCTCTGTCTGTATGGTGACTACCGCACACGTGAAGAGGCCGAGGCTGTTATGTATCGCCTGAAAGCGACAAAGAAATTCCGTGAGATTTCCGTAAGGAAGGGAATGATTAATTTGCCTTATTAATATAAAATAGGTATAGTAATATGGAAGAGAATAGAGAGAAAGTTATTCAGGGACTTATGGAGTGTTGCGGTAATATGTTGCAGCTCATTGGCGAGGATACCGGGCGCGAGGGACTGATTAAGACGCCCGAGCGTGTGGCACGTGCTTTGCTCGATACTACAGCAGGATACAATGAGGACCCGCACGCAATATTGCGTAAGGCAATGTTCAAGGAGGACTACAGCCAGATGGTAATAGTTAAGGATATTGATTTCTATTCTTTGTGCGAGCATCACATTCTGCCGTTCTTTGGCAAGGTGCACGTGGCATATATCCCCAATGGTTACATTACCGGCCTAAGCAAAATTGCTCGCGTGGTCGATGTCTTTGCCCGTCGCCTGCAGGTGCAGGAGCGTCTGACATTGCAGATAAAGGAGTGTATTCAAGAGACGCTCAATCCGCTTGGCGTTATGGTGGTTGTCGAGGCGCAGCATCTGTGTATGCAGATGCGTGGCATAAAGAAACAGAATTCAATAACCACTACCTCGGATTTTTGCGGTGCTTTCAACCAGGCTAAGACAAGGGAAGAGTTTATGAATCTTCTGCGCAACAGATAGTGTGCTTTGCAAGGGTAGTTAACGGTATAAATACCTTTATATTGAATAGGGCAAGCTGTTCCACTTGTGTGGAAAGCTTGCTTTTTTATTATTGCTACTTGGTTGTTACAGATTAATCGCCGAGGTGCTGAAACCATATTGTCGCAATTGGTTATTCAGTGCCTGTTGTGTCTCTTTAAGATATTTGAAATTTTGCATCACCTCCATTGCTTGCTCGCTGTTGGCAGCTACGGTTGGGTCTTTCAGCTGTGCCATTGTCTGCTTTAGCAGTTCGTCGACGATGCTCTGCTTGTAGGATATTGCAAGGCGTGTCGTTTGCTCAAATAGTATTGCGCTCTCGTTGCGAAGCTCGGTGTTGTTCTCACTGAACATTTTGCTGAGCATATAGCGGTCGCCGCAAAGCTCGGCAGCAAGTGTCGATATCTCGGCATCGGGGTGTGTCTGGAAATGCTCCTCGGGGTTGAAGTTCAGTTCGTTGCTATGCTCGGCTGCCTCGGCAAAAATTTTCTTGTATATGGGGTGGGTAAACTCTATACCATCGCCTTGAAACGAGAAGTGTAGATGCGATATTACGCTTTCGTTAAAAGAGGGTGTTCCTGTTACTTTATCCTCGGGGACGGTAAGCATTTTTCCGCCGTTGCGCAGTATATATTGTGTTATCGCACGTTCCTTATTATATAAGGGATTTTTTTGGCTCTCATCAACGATGCTTTGTTGCAGGCTGTTCTCCTCCTGCTGCGGAGTGGCCGTTTGTTGGTTGCCACTATTTGTGGTTTGTAGGTTCTTCTGTCGCTCCTCGGCTCTTTTCATTCTTATTTTGGCTGTCTCGGAGACGAGCAACTGTTCGCTCACCTTAAGCATATCGCTGCAACGTTTGATATATTCGCTACGCAGAATGTCGTTGGGGATTACGGCGATACTCTTTACTATGTCTCCAATTAGTCCGGCTCGGCGTATGGGGTCGTCGCCAACCTCGTCCATCAGCAGATTGGTCTTGAACTGTATGAAATCGACGCTGTTTCTCTTTAGGTACTCTTCGAATTCTTCGGTTGAGTGGCTCTGTGCATAGCTGTCGGGGTCTTCGCCATCGGGCAAAAGTACAACGTTTGTATTTATTCCCTCTTCGAGAAGCATATCAATACCTCGCAGCGAGGCTTTTATGCCGGCCTTGTCGCCGTCGTAAAGCAGGGTAATGTTGTTTGTAAAGCGGTGGATAAGTCGTATCTGTCCTGTGGTAAGCGATGTTCCCGACGATGCCACTACATTCTGTATGCCTGACTGGTGCATCGATATTACATCAAGGTAGCCCTCGACGAGTATGCAACGGTCGTGCTGCATAATGGCCTGCTTGGCAAAATAGAGGCCGTAGAGGTGGTCGCTCTTGTGGTATATTTCGCTCTCGGGCGAGTTTACATATTTTGCTGCTTTGGGATTATTTTGCAAAATGCGTCCGCCAAAGGCAACCACCTTGCCCGATATTGTGTGTACGGGGAATATCACGCGCCCCCAAAAACGGTCGACAAGGCGTCCGTCCTCGGTCGAGTAACAAACGCCGGTCTTTGCTATAAGCTCGGCGTTATATCCGTTCTTCACTGCTGTAGTTGCAAATGTGTCGCGCTTCTCGGGCGAGTATCCCAATCCGAATTTCTTTATAGTCTCGCTGCGCAGCCCTCGACGGTGCAGGTAGCCGAGGCCTATTGCCTCGCCCTCTTGCGTCGTGTGCAGTGTATCTACGAAGAATTGCTGCGCATATTCGTTTATGACGAACATACTCTCGCGTATGTTCTGTGCCTGGCGCTCCTCGTCGGTGAGTTCGCGCTCCTTAATCTCTATATGATATTTCTTGGCAAGCCAACGCAGAGCATCGGGGTAGCTCATCTGCTCGTGCTCCATAATAAAGTGCACAGGCTTGCCGCCTTTGCCACATCCGAAACATTTGTATAGATTCTTTGCGGGTGAAACGGTAAAGGATGGTGTTTTCTCGTTGTGGAAAGGGCATAATCCTATCATATTCACTCCGCGTCGGCGCAGTGCAACAAAGTCCGATACCACCTCTTCAATTTTGGCGGCATCCATTATCTGCTCTATGGTGTTACGGTCTATCATATATTTTATATAAGGTATAAACAGAATATCTGATAAAATATTTGTGCAAAGATAGCAACAAGCGAGCGAGAAAAATGAAGCTTGCTTCAATATTTATCACAGCGAGCGCAGTATATTTTCGCGCTTTAGCGGCAAAGATAGCAACAAGCGAGCGAGAAAAATGAAGCTTGCTTCAATATTTATCGCAGCGAGCACAGTATATTTTCGCGCTTTAGCGCAAAGATAGCACAAACGGGCACAATATAAATAAAGCACTTTGCTAATTTTGCAGCCTATTGTTTTTTTTGGTTTTAAATAAATGTTTACGCTTGTCTTATGCGACTCGGTTAATCCGTCCGATGATGTTAATGATGAATTCAATCAGATGCTCAGCGATGTAAGCGACAGCAGCGAAAGCTCCTGTGATGAAGAGTGGTAATGCAAGTGAATATTTGCGATTATTTTGCAGATAGAGCAAAAAAAAGTGTTTTTTTCTCTATCTGCAAAATTTTTAAGCAAAGTTGTACAAAAAATATATGTAGCAAAATACAATTAAATTTGCTATTTAGTTGCAAAAAGTGTGCTTAAATTTATAAAAATGACACTATAAAATGTAAATAAAAAAGAAAATGTGCATTTTTTCGAAAAAAAAGCTTGGAAAAGTTTGGTGGTAAGAAAAAAAGCTGTACCTTTGCACTCGCTTTCGGGAAGCAACACAGCGACAACGAAAGCAACGACGATCCTTGACAACATTCCATACAGACAAAGCAGTACAACGTGTCTTTGTAGTTTTTATAAACTATGAAGCATAGAAAGTAAGGAACTTT
>JAGCKB010000352.1 GCA_017647725.1 Bacteroidaceae bacterium | reverse complement strand
TTTAAATTTATATCGTCAAGTTTTTTATAGAGCAAAAATTGTATGTTTATTTATATTTTAAGGGCGCATAGCGGGCTATGTAACCGCAAAAAAGAGACAAACAGGCATTTTTGAATATAAAAAACGACGAAACCGTCAGCTCCTATATGAATATTTTTCTTAGAAATTTAAACAGTTTCTAAATTAATATGCAGTTACTTCTTCTTAATCTCCTCAAGCAGACGTAGAATCTCGTCCTGTTGCGCCTTCATCTTGTTTATTTTAAAATACCAGCATATGGGCTCGCGGCATATGAGCAGCAGCGCTATTATCAGCAGGAAAAAGAATAAAAGCACTATTAGCATTGCCGATACATTGCTTAATGTCATCTCGCTACTGTGAGCACAGGCCTCTGCTGTTGTCAGGATTATTGCCGATAGTTTCATAGTCGTATATGTTAAAGGTGTTATATGTGTCAAAAATAGTGTTTTTTTATAAATGAGCGAGTTAATACGAGCAAATTTTAATATAATGTATTATCTTCGCGCTGAAAAAATAACGTTATATGAAGAAAGTAACTATATTATTTGCCTGCGCTGCTCTTCTGTGTGCATCGTGTGGCGAGGATATCGAGAGCAAGGCAAAGGTATTGCTTGACGAGGCTCGCGTTGCAAGCGAGGCGCAGGATTTTGGTAAGGCACGAATGCTGCTCGATAGTCTGAAAAATACATATCCAAAGGCATTCAAGACAAGGCGTGAGGCAATAAAACTCTCGCGCGATGTCGAGTATGGCGAGCAGACGCGCAGCATTACATTCTACAACGAACAACTGCAACAGCTTACCGAACAACGCGATAAACTTCTTACCGATTTTGTCCTCGAAAAAGATACACGTTACCAGGAGGAGGGATACTATATGCTCCCCTCGCAGACGCTTAAGAATAACTACGGCTTAACCTATCTGCGTGCACAGGTAAGTGAAAAGGGTGTTGCTATGATTACTTCGGTCTATCGTGGTAACAAGGCGATAGAGCACAAAGGCATTAAACTTAGTGTGGGCGAGACATTCGTCGAGTGCAATGCGCCTCTTCATCGTTATAACTCAAAACATTTGGGAGTACATAGCGAACGACTCGATTTTCGTTACGGCGAGGATGGTGGTATAATGGATTTTATATTGTCGACCGATGAGGATATAAAGGTTACCCTCGCAGGTCGTGGCAAGGTGGAATATACTTTGCGTAAATCCGATTGTGAGGCTGTGGCAAAGGTTCTCGAACTATCAAAAGTGTTACAGAGTATCGAGAGTGTGAGTGCAATGCGTGCCGAGGCTTCGCGACACATCGAGTTTATCGAGCGCAATAGAGAACGTTTCGAGATTGAAGAGAAAGCTCCTGAGTAGTATTGCTCTTTTTATTTAACCTTACGACAAATATGAGGCCGGGTCAAAAGTAATTTTGGCTCGGTATCTTTTTTTTCGTTGAGGCGGATTTAGAAGCTGTTTAAAATTATATCGCCAAGTTTTTTATAGAGCAAGAATAGAATGTTTATTTATTTTTAAAGGGCGCATAACGGGCTATGTAACCGCAAAAAAGAAAGAAACAGGCATTATTGAACATAAAAAACGTCGAAACTATCAGCTTCTGTAAGAAAATATTTTTTAGAAATTTAAACAGCTTCTTAGCTAATCCGCCGGTTATGAGTATAAGCGGCAAATATTGTCAGGATATGTAGAACTCATTAAACCTGCCTCATCTAACTTACCCAAAGGATAGGAACCAAAGAGTGCAGCTTATCTATTCAGCGAGAAGCGCATACTCACACCAAAATCGGTTGTAGTAGTGGGGTACGAACTTGCCGAGATAAGCGGAATTGTCTGCTGGCGGTCGAAGTAGAAACTAAGTGTGAGCATCTTGCTGTAGGTGTAGTCGGCCGAAAGTGAGTAGTTGAACGACTTTGTTCCGCTTGTTGCCTGTGTGGTACCTTTGTCGATACTACGTGCCAGCGATGACATATTTTTATATGAGAAGTCGCCACGAATATTAAGGTCGTTGCTCACCGAGTTCTTGCTCTTGTTTGCTTTTTTGCTACCGCCAAAGAGCTTCAGCCCCACAATCTTATATCCAATGTTAAGGGCAATCTCGTCCGAGTAGGTCTCTACCATCTGTATAGCCGTCAGACTCAGGTTCAGCACACGCGATTTTATGTACTTGCCACCTACGGAAATGTTATTGTTGGTTGTTACGTTAACACCCAACAGTGGCGAGAACGACTCGTTTATAGATACCGAACCTACGTTATAGCGGCTGCTGGGAACGGGCATTCCTGTTGCAGTATTATTTACAAAGCCTATTCCGTTGGTATATTCCATATATGTTGTATAGGTGCTGTATGACCCCATTGCATAGATGCTCTTGTATCCGTGCTCGATATTTACACTCTTGAAGTGTTTCTTGAAGAACTCCAATTTAGATAGTCCCGAGTATTTTATTCTCCAGTTGGGCAACATACTCAGCATAGAGGGGAATAGGTCGCCCAATCCACTCTTCGAGCCGCTTGTGTACGCCTCGAGGAATGCGGGTATCATCACATCGGCCGAATATTTGTCGACACCTCCGTTAGCAGCATTATATGTCTCGCCGGCAAGAGCGCTTCCTACAGGGTATTTGCTACCCTCGTAACGCTTCTCGACACGCTCGCGCATTGTCTCAAGGCTGCCGACGAATTTGTCATAAACCGATGACTTGTAGTTGTTATCGGCATTGCCGCCGCCAAAAGAGTTTCCGATGCTGATGGTTGTCATTGAGAATCCGCCCGATTCGGTGTGCGGCATTCCTGCATACATAAACTGTATGTTACGGCTCTTGTTGCGTGTCCAGCTTGCGTTAAGGTCTATCTTCAGGTCGGTGATAGGCTCAAGGGTCATCTTCAGCTGAAGGTCCTCGGCGGCGTTGCTCGATGCTTGCATAGAGACGCTGTCGTTACTGAGCAGCCATCCTCTCTCGTAGGCCTTGCGCAGATAGCTGTCGCCTGTCATTCCAAAGGCAAAGTCGAGTCCCGGGGCATACATTCCGTTGCGGCTCTTCTGTCCAAAGATATCGCCAACCTCGGGCATAAAGCCGGGGAGGTTCATCGCGTATGAATTGGTATAGCTGATTGAGGCGTTGCGCACTGCCATAAGCAGACGGGTGGGGTACTGCATACTCTTTGCAAATGTCGACCTCTCGCCCTGCTCTTTGGGTGTTATGGTGAGCTTCAGCGATACGGTGTCTTTGCTCTTTATGAGTATGCTGTTCTCGTCTACAACTTTGTATTTCAACTTGTAGTTTTTACCATCTTTCGTGCGGGCTGTAAGGGTTATTTTCTTGCTCTTAAGACCGTGCTTTAGTGGCATTGCGCTGTCCAGCTCCAAGGTAATCTCTTTTGTAAAGGGACGACCTTTCTTGGTTTTTTTATCTTTGGCATTGCTTGCCTTGCTTCCCGTGCGCTTGCTGCTTCCCGAACGCTTGCTTGCGAAACGTTTGTTTGTCTCCTCGAGGTAGGGAATAATGTTATATAGCTTCTCGAAATTGAAATTACCGTTTACGGTGATGTTGCGCTTGTTCGAGATGTTGTTTCCGTAGCTGATGCCCGAGATTCTGTTTCCGCGTGCCCAATTATATGAGGCGTTATAGCTGGCATCGGCAGTGAGCCATTCAAATATAGGCAGCTTGTTCAGCGGCAGGCTGTACGATGCTGTGAAGTTCTGCTGGTAGGTGAGGGGACGACCCATACTCTGTATGCTCATCTTCACCGAGTCCTTCCAAATCTCATATTCGTTGGGGTAGCGCTTCTTGTTTACGGGCACGTAAGGCTCCTCAATCTCGGCATTTGTTCCTGTGCTGAGGTTCATCCTGAGGTTGGTGGTGGGGTCCCACTTTATCGAGAATGAGCGGTTCCAATAGAACTGCTGCGAGAAGTTCAAAGGGATGGGGCTGCCGCCTGCTGTAGCATTCAGGTCGCGTGCCTGCATCTCCTGATAGTTACGTGTCATATCGGTGTTGAACGTGATACTCTGAGGCAATGGGTTCACACCAAAATCCTTAAGTATCTTCAGCCATTTCGACTTTCCTTTCATCTTCTCGAAAGGCTTGATGGTCTTGATGGGGCTTGCATAGTTATATGATACCGATGCCTTCCAGTTGAGTCGGCGCTCCCAGTCGATAGTGCTACCGCTGTTGTCGGTGCGCGAGTAGGAGTAGCTGAAGCTGAAGTTGGCAGGGTCGTATGGCATTGCCAGCTTACTCGATATATTCAGCTTGGCATTGCTTAGCGAGAAGTTACGTGTGGTAGAGCGTATCTCGGCAATGTTTCTTATCGAGTCGCGAGCTGCGCCACTGTAGCTGTCGAGGACATCTTCAAAGAGAAGGTCGGTCTCGAAGGGGCTGTAGAGGGGCGATTTCACCTCCTCGCTGAATGAGTAGTATGTGGGCAATGATAACTTTGCTGCTTTGGGGAGAAGACGGCCAAGGTCCATTGTTCCTGTGATGCTGTAGCGGTAGTAGTCATCCTTGCTGCGTGCTGCGAGCTTGTCCTCGAGTCCGCCGAATCCGGCTGTCTCTATCTTGCCCTGTGCTGCTATACTACCAATATCCGATAGCTTTAGGTTCAGATTACCTTGTGCTGCCCATCCACTCTTGTTCTCGAATCCCAATAGTCGCATCTCGTTAACCCAGATGACTGCCGATTTTGCGTTGCTTGTGTTATTGCGCACACCAATCATCATCACCTTAATTTGTCCAAGTGAGGGACTGCCCACGATGCTGATACGGTTTTTGGGGGTATCCTCGTCGTACTCGCTGTATATGGTGGTGTTGCTCACGTCCGATGCACCGCTGTTGCGCAGTGTGTTTCGGCGTACCTTTATGTCGGTGAGCTTGTTCAGCGGAATATCAATCATATTCTCGGTGGGCCATACTGCCGTTGCACCGGTGTTGCTGTATTTGTCGTACGAACCGTGTGGTGTTAGGGTAAGTGGTACCTCATACTCGTAGTAGTTGCTCTTGTAGTCCGAGCCCAAGCGTACGAAGAGTGATACCTCATTGCTCTTCAGTGTGGTTGCGTCAATCTCGGGAGCTTCGGCGTGAACATACAGCTGTATGCGCTCATATTGTCTGATGTCGAGGTTGCTCTTCTTGTATACAGCGCGTGACTCTTTGCTGCCCAGGTTATTTACCTGCAACGATAGCGACTGCTCGTTATCCTGTCGCAACTGTGGCTGGTCGGGGTCGAGGATACGCGATATTCCGGGAGGAAGCACGTAGTTTACGGGGCTGCGGTCGCCGTGCTCCTCGATGTTTACTGCCGACATAGTAAAGTCGCCTGTGATAGAGGGCGAGGTGTTGTTTGCCGACGCAATAGCCTGCTGATAGGGACGCCAATCGCCGCGAATGAGCTGCATTGTAGCAAAGCGCACTGTGATGGGCTTGCGGAATGATGTCATATACATTCGCATAAAACGAATAGAGGTGAAGTCGCGTATAGAACCAACCGCTTTCTCGTACTCGTTTATGGGAATACGGAATTTATACCAATCGACGCTCTCGGTGTTGCCGTTGCGTAGTTTGGTCGATACGGTGCGTTTGTCCGAGATGAAGTTACGTCCTACCTGCATATCCTCGGGGCGCAACGAGATACGATATTGGAAATAATTCTCGTACTCGTCCATTGTAAAGTCCTGATTGACATCCTCGATGTCGGGGGTTGTCTTTGCAGCGCTGTTATAGCTCTGGTTATCGGACGATGCGGGTGAGTTACCCTCGTTATTGTTAAAATACTTGTATCGCTCAATGATTCCTTTCAGTGCTGCATCGTAGTCGCTACCTCTGAAATAGTGGTAGTCGTCGCCTGCAGGGTCGCCTGCGATGCTGTCGTACACCTCCTGGCGCACGCGTCCCTTAATCGACTCAAGATAGTTTTTATATGGTGCATATTGTGCCTCATCTCCGCTGTTAAGGCCATCGAGA
Organism: Bacteroidaceae bacterium; assembly: GCA_017647725.1. Lineage (GTDB taxonomy): Bacteria > Bacteroidota > Bacteroidia > Bacteroidales > Bacteroidaceae > HGM04593. Next base: position 8,670 of record JAGCKB010000352.1, on the reverse strand, counting down.
CCGACATCCTGCTGTCCGCGACTGCCGGCATTGTTGTCAAAGGCATATACAAGGCTCGACGTAGTGGGAACACGTCCGAAGGCAGTCTCTTCGTAGCTGTATGTGTTACTGCTTGCAGGCAGACCATTCTCGAAGAATTTCTTGCCATCTTTCAGAATATCCTCGGATACCTCGCCGAGGTTAATGTAAAGGTCTCCGCCCATACCGGCCTGCTCGTAGATAAAGGGGTCGAGCATCCAGAATTCCACGTACTGGATGTTGGCTGTCTCGAAGTCGGTGGTCCCCAGCTGACGTGTGATACCGCCCCAACGCTTCTCGGGATCGTTGAGCTTGCCGTCAAAGGTCAGGTCGGGGTCCAGGTTATATGGGCCTCTCTCATCGGGATAGTATGTCAAGTTCAGCAGCGATAGCGTCGACGATTCGCCGTGTACACTCTCTTTGTTGGGGAATAGCTCTCTCTCGTACACCTCGCGTACATAGTGGTTCGACAACTGCTCAATGTCGCTCTTTATGTGCGAGGGAGTGAGCGACGAGCTGCGTCGTGTGAATAGCGGGTCTATGGTGTACCAGCTTATTCGTGCGCGGTTATATCCCGTACGAATATCGTTTGTGAGGGTGCTGTAGGGCATTCCGCTTGGGAGCGATGCAAGCACCCACGCCGAGGGCGATGTGAGGTCTATGCCATTCTCGGTGCTCTCGAAATCGTCGATGTATGATGCCTGGCTCTGTATCTCGCTCGATGTGCCTGCATTTAGTCGGGCAAACTCGGCTGTGAGATTAATCGACGATGGGGTGGTGCAGCTGATAAGCGGCAGGCGGTCGAGCATATTCGTGAGCCATTGGCTCTCTTTCTTCCACGACACATTTACCCCCCAAACGGTGTTGTTAAGCGGCTCCGAACCCATATCAACCTTCGAGGTCAGTGGCTTTTCGCGCAGCGTCATAAATGTACCGCCGAAGTTAAGGTCGTTCGAGAAATCATATTTCCAGTTAAGTCCCAGAACCGTTTTTCGTTGCATATTAAAGAGCGTGTTGCTCTCTAACGATACATTTACATTTGTTCCGGCGTCAATTATATTCTGGTTCAGGATGGTTACAATACCCGATGAGTAGTCGACCTGGTAATCGACATTCTCGGTGAGTGTGACGCCGCCCGCCGTAACAACTACAGAGCCGCGCGGAATATTGGTCGAACCTGTCTGTATCACATTTGCCGAGGAACCTGTGTACTCGCCTATAAGGTAGAATTTATCCTTTTCGGCCATCTGTTTTGCAACGGTTTTTGTCGAGTCGTAAAGTTCCTGGAATACATATTTGTCGGCAATGGCATCGTTGCCAATCTTGCTGCGCAGATAGTTGCCAAAAGGCTCTACCGAGGGGAAGAAGATGCGTCCCGTAGAGGCATCTACAGTATATCCCTGTACAAAGTCGAATGTTCCGTTGGGTGTCTCTTTGGTGTTGTTGGCATCCAGGCGGTCGAGGTTCATCAGGCGCAATAGGGTAGTGCCCTTTAGAGTAGCCTCGGGCAGATAGGTGATATTTGTTCCTAAGCTGTCGCTTGCGTAGTAGACGTCGAGCTTGAATTCATTGCTTCTGAGGCTGCGTGTGCCAAGCGAATAGACGTTCTTCATCATAAGGTCCCAACAACCGTTCTGCGGAGAGCAGGCATTGGGCTTCAGCAGCTTTACAAAGAGTGTGGTGCTCGACTCTTTCTGGTCGCTCGAGAACTCACCTACCTGATAGGTCTGTCCTCCGTAGGTGTATTCGTATGCTATTGCAAGCACCTCATCGGCACGCAGGGCATTTTTTAGTGATATATATCCGAGAGCATTGTTTACGGTATATTCCGATGATGACAGCAGTCGTGCGTTCGACAGTTTCTCGTAGTCGAGACCACCGTTTATGCCATCTATGCTACCCAACACATTGTTTACATTGTCGATATTGCGAATATCGGCGTATGCGTTGTTCATTGTGCTGTAAAGGTTGTTGGCACTGTTCCATGGAAGCCCCGCCGTGTTGCCTGCCGACTGCCACATCCCATTGCTTATGTGACTGCTCTCGCCAATATCGGTAAAGGCGACAATGTTACGGGGGTTGGTGTAGTCGCTTGTCTTATTGGTAATCCACACCTCGACGCGGTTAATGGTTACTCCCGACATAATTGTGGGCAGCTGTGCCATTGAGCGGTCGTAGTTGTCGCGGAAATAGTGTGACAGGAAGAAGTGACGGTTCTCGTCGTAGTTGGCAATCTCAATCTCGAATGTGGTGAGCTGTGTTCCGCCTTTTGAACTTACGGTGGTGCTGCTCGATGTCTTTTGCGATATTACGGTCTGCAACGATAGCTTGCCAAACTGAAAATCGGCGCGTATACCAAAGAGTGCCGATGCACCACGTATGAGTCCCGAGTTTGTGTTGAAAGAGACGTTTCCTGCTTCTATGAGCTTTACAACCTCGTCCTCTTTACCCTCGTATTTAAGATTCAGCTTCTGTGCATCGTAGCGGAATGTAGCCTCGGTGTCATAGTCGAGGTTCAGATTCATCTTGTCGCCTACACTACCTTTTATGTTAAGATTAATCTTCTCGTCAAAGTCGAAGCTGTTGGTTTTGCGGCTGCGTTGCGGCAGCGATGGGTTATCTATTGTCTGCATTGAGTAACCAATCTTCATCTCGGCGCTTCCGTTTGTCTTGATGCGTACTCCTCCCGGGCCGAAAATCTTTTCGGCAGGGCCAAGGTCGAAGTGCATATCGGTAAAGTCGAATTTATCTTTACCCAACGCATTCTCGTACTCTTTTTGGTTTTTCTCGCGGAAGTAACGTTTAATCGATTGGCTCAGATGCCATTGTGTGTACTCCTCTTGCTTAAGCATTATGGGAGTGCCTATGAGGTCTTGCCCCAGACGTGTTCTGAATGTGTAGGAGCTGTCTTTGTCGTTGTATATTGTATCGGTGACAATGTTCTGCGGCGAACGCAGATTCAACGCTTTGTGGTCAATGTCTTTTATGCTCTGCGGGATGGGCTGCGATACGGGGTAGCGCGCTTTCAGTGTATCGCGCATAGCAAGCTTTTGAGCACGGGCACGACGACGGGCCTCGCGTTTGTCCTCTTGGGCGAACATTATTCCAATGCCCGCCAAAATGAACAATAACGAAAGAATCGCGCCTCTTTTCATTGTGCCTATTGTGTGTTACAGCTGTTTTAGAGCCAGTTTTATAACCTGCTCGACAGATGCCGATGGTTCGGCTTTTATGACATTCTGTACCACTTTGCTTGCAGCCGCATTAGGGAATCCCAACATTACAAGCGCAGAAACGGCCGACTCGGCAGTCTCGTTGTTTGCCGCAATGCTCGTCGATGCAGCACCGGGAACCACCACTGCAATATCCTTTATCTTGTCCTTGAGGTCAACAATAATGCGTTGCGCTGTCTTCAGTCCAATACCCTTGACGCTCTTAAGCACAGTCTCGTTGCCTGTGGCAATCACCTCGCATAATTCGCACACAGTGAATGCCGAAAGAATTGTACGTGCTGTGTTTCCACCAATTCCCGATACCGATATCAGTTTAAGGAAAAGGTTGCGCTCCTCCTTGCTGTGGAATCCGAACAGTTGGTGTGCATCCTCGCGTATAATCTCGTATATGTATATTTTAACCTCTTTCTTGCCTTGCAGGGCACTGAAAGTGTTAAGTGTTATGCTTGTCTCGTAGCCTACTCCTGCGCACTCTACTATTGCTGTAGCAGGGGTAATCTCAGCCAGTTCTCCTCTAAGATATTCTATCATAATGTTTTGCAGTTGTGTTTGTGCCCGTCACTCTTTCTATGGTGCAGGCTATCTTTGAAAATAACGTACTTTTTCCCCGTTTATTGTGCAGGTTGTTGTTTTATATTCTCTCCAATCCTTAATACGTTGTTGCAGTATTCAAGTACTGCGGGACGGTGGGTGACGAAGATAAGTGTCTTTCCTGTCTGTGCCGATGTCAGTCGTTGCAGCATCCTCTTTTCGGTCTCTTCGTCAAGAGCCGATGTTACTTCGTCCAGAATGAGTATTGAGCCGGGGCGCAGCAACGAACGTGCCACTGCTATGCGTTGTGCCTGTCACTCGCTCAGTCCGCCGCCCTGTTCGTTCAGCGGGGACTCTATGCCTTTTGGAAGCTCATCAACAAATTCGGCGCATGCAGTGTGCAGTGCCTTACGCATCATCAGTTCGTCGGCATCGGGGTTACCCATTAGAAGATTATCGCGTATTGTTCCGCTGATGAGGCTGTTGCCTTGTGGTATATATACGAAATTACCGCGTGTCAGGGGCGATGATATGTGACACTCCTTCTCGTTGTATATCTCTATCTTGCCACTACCCGGCTGCACAAGAGCTACAAGCAGACGTATTATCGTTGTCTTTCCTGCGCCTGTCTCGCCAACGATGGCAGTAGAACTGTTGGGTGTAAAGTCGAATGAGAAATTATCCAGGATTTTGCGTCCCTCCTCCTCGTAAGCGAAATTCACACTGTTGAAACGCACGCCCGAAGTGCCGGCGAGTACAACGCGGTTGCCCTGCTCCTCCTCGGGTATCTCTTCAAGCTCGTTCAGACGCTCGGCTGCGGTAAGCGCCGAGACCATTCCCGGCAAGTAACGGCTTAAATCCATCGTGGGACGTTGTATCAGTCCAACCAACTGTAAAAATGCCGATAGTGTTCCGAACGTGATTACCCCCGCCGAAAGGCCGTTTACTCCCCATAGGAATGCTGTCAGATAGCCTGCGGCAAAGCCCAACTGCACCAGCGAAAAAGCCCCGATAGAGAATTTTGTGCGGCTGCGCACCTGGCTTTGCAGGGTCTCTTGCAGTCGTGTGAGCTGCTCCTCGGTAGCGCTATTCTGTTCAAGCGTCTTTATCACCGCCTTATGTTGCAGGCTCTCTTGCAGTACCGATTGTATGCGGCTGTCGCTGTCGCGTACCTGACGATTATAGTCTCTCATATAACGAACATACACTCGGCTGATGAGCAGACATAACGGTAAAATGATGAGTACGGTTATGGCAAGCATCTTGTTCATGCTGAAGAGCAGAACAAAGCTCCCTATCAGTTGTAGCAGCACCACTATCACAGCCGGTACAGTCTCGGTGATGAGCAGTGTCACGTTGCTTACATCGCCCTCGAGACGGTTTATCAGGTCGCCTGTGTGGTGCTTTTGCAGGTAGAGCCACTCGCTGCGCATAAGGCGCGAGAAAATATGTAGTCGTGTGCGGTTGCTCGCCTTTACTCCCATCAGTGCGTTAATCCAGCGGCTGGCGCCACGCGAGAGTATTTCCAATAGCATAAGCACAGCTATTGTAATTCCTGTGTAAATAAGCGAGCCCTCGGCATCGCCTGTCGCAATGTCTATGGCGCGTTTGCAGGCGAGTACCCATAGAAGTTGGCAGGCAACATCTATTGTACCCATAAAGGTATTCAGCACAGCCTGTTTGCGTGCTCCCTTTGAGTTGTGCCACAGCCAAACCAATAGTTTTCTTGTAGTCTTTTTATTTTCCACGTCTCTTCCTCCGAAATATACTGCAAATATACTTACAAACGAGCGAGATAAGCAAAACTTGTTTTGATATTTCACAGCGAGTGCGGAAAATATTCGAGGTTTACCTCAAATATATAGAACAAACGAGAGAGAAATATCAAGCTTGCTTGAATATTTTTCACAGCGAGTACGTGGTGTATATATCTAATATAGCAACAAACGAGAGAAAGTACGATAAGTGAGTGGGTGAAAATGAATTTTCGCACTTCGTTCCGGGGGATGTTCGTTCATCCCCCGTCCTTGAGTATAGGGATGTACGCATCTCGAGAATTATTTCCGCATCTGGAGATGCTTATACTCGTGACCGTCGGATTAACAAAATCCGACGGAACGGTAATCCTTTCCAAAAGGGAGGGAATGAAAATCAAAGAATTAGCGATGTTATTTCCTCCTCTTGGGGTTTAGGTGGGGCCTGCTAATACGCGTAAACCTCGGATTGAAAATCCGACGGAACGGTTGTTATGTGGCTCCTTTATAAAATCTTTTTTATTTTTTAAAGAAAAATTTTGTATCTCCAAAAATCTTTGTACATTTGCCATTAATTGCGGTGATAGGCCGTTGTTGAAACGGTGCTCGCTGCATAAATTGTAAATAAGAAAATTGTTTTTTAACAATGAGATTCTCTACACAAATATCAAAGAACGAAAAAATGCATTTGACGGGGTCGCGTATGCGGCACTGCCAAACGTAGCGTTCTTTGACTTTGTGGAACCGCGCCGACAGATTGCCGGTTATCAGCGAGGCTCTATCTCTCGTAACGAGTAGCTTCCAATGAAAACAGTCTCGCATTTATAACCAACCACGCAGCAACTCTTGAAAGTCGGCAGGAAAGACGGTATTTTTTTATGGCAGGTGTCCCTCTTTTTTGCACGAGCAGAAATGAGGTGCTCTTTTGTCCCCTGTAACTTTTAGTCCATCGGGCAGTGATATCTCTACCCGGGGATTTTTCAACTGTGCGCCCTAAATGGCGTACCGAGCATTTGTCGCCCCTATTCGTGTGATGCAGTCGACCATTCAATAACCATAAAAACCTTACAATTATGGAGAACAGAACTATTTACAACAGCGAGTGTGAGAATGATATAACAGGCATAAATAACAATATAGTAATTGATTCGGCACCCGATACCGATGACAGTGATTTTGATAGGCTCCTCGACGAATTTTTAAAATCGACTCTTGAGGAGGATGACGACAAGGAGCCAAGCAACGACGATTTTTACGGCAAGGAGAATTTCATCGATGAGGATGAGGATTTCATCGACGAGGATGAGGTGCATGACCCCGAGGATGAACTTATGGGCTTCGACGAGTATGAGTATGGTACAGTCGAATGTAGGATAGGTAGTCATAATTACATCCTCCCAGGGCAACCCGATAGTGTGTGCAAAGCCGAGAAAATTGTACTCACTTATGGCAATTATGAAGGACGCAAGCTCCGTGGCGAGCCTCTTGCCTTTGTTTACGATGCCGATAATAGCAGAACCTATTTTACTCTGCACGAGGTTGTCCATTACAACAAGAGAGTAACTCCCGTCTTATATGTGTATGCCGAGGCGAATCCTTATCCTATATGCCGCTATGCTTTCGATGTTGAGGAGGGCGAGATTACCGAGGGCATAGCAAGCTTAGTCAATTTCTTTGACGAAGTTGTTGCCGGTAACTACTTCTTCTATCTGTGGGGTGTCGAGGTAGAGGGCCTGTCGCACTGTTATAACCATAGCAATAGTGGGTACATTATCCCTTTTGTCAAGGTGTATAGCAATGATATGATGTCTGTGGCAGCACTTGACAAGGTGGATGCAAGGCTCGAAAAGGCTCGCAACAACCTTAGCCTGTCGCTTCGTTTTGATAGTATGCTCGACAAGAGTTATGCTTTCTCGTTTATGATGTATGGTCGTGCCTATAATCTTGTTGCAAGTAGCGCCGCCTTTGCGTGGGATACGTTCAGCAATCGAAAAAGAAAGAATTTTACTGCGTTGCTCACTGCCGATAATCCCTTTTATGGCGAGTACTCGCTCTTTATTATGCAGAATGGTGAGCCTCTTCATAAGTTGCAGATGTTTATCGATAAAGGTAAGGTTGTGTCAATGGTCAGAAGCGAAGTGAAGCCTTTTGGCAGCGAGTATCTTATGCTCACAAGGCTGGAGCGACGAACAAACTGGCACGTACTGCGCGAGATGAGTGCGCCCACCACCATAAAGGAGTATCTTCTCGCGGCATATAATCGTCTGTATCTTGGCTATCTGCGTAAGTGCGAAGGCCTTGATTCGTTAAGTGGTGTTACGCACTTTGTCTATAATGGCCAAAGCAGTGCGAAGGAGCTTCGCGCTCTTGATAGGATGAGTAATATGTTTGCAAACGTCTCTACCTTCGAGACGGCCGATTGCATAAATCTCACCGAGGCAAAGAATGCTATCGACCCTTATGGCGATGCTTCGGAACTGTTCGATGGGTGCCGTACAAAATGTATTGTTCTCTACAATATATCGGCACTTGTGAGCAATGGCACTGTGGTGGTGAAGAAGATGCTCGATGCAATGGAGAACTATTCGACCTGCACTATCGGTCTCATCGGCAATGCAGGTGAGGTAACACAGCTCTTCGAGTGCTATCCGAAGTTGAAGCGTTTCTTTCCTGCCGAGAACAGTATCCCGGCAAGTAGAATATATGCCGATACTCTTGTAACACAAGTGATTAAGGGACTGAAGGAGTGTGACCTTGTGCTCTCTCCGCGAGCGCTCGACTTTCTCGTGGAAACAGCCCGAAGTGCCGAGGAGATGGGTGCGCTTTACTCTGCTACCGAGGCTACGGTGAGGGAATTTGTGAAGAATGGCATCGTCGAGAATTTCGTGGCCCGTACAATGGCTACACTCGACAGCACCCGTATCGCCGACAAAGCTTTTCTCTCTACGGTAGAGATGTGCGATATTAACAACGAGATGCTTGTAAGGGGTACTGAGCAGGAGTTTCAAGAGAGTATCAAGGAACTTAATGAGATGGTGGGGCTCAATGATGTCAAGAAAAATATCATTACAACCTTTAACCGCTTGAAAAATAATGCCGAGCGCCGCCGTCTGGGACTTAAAGTGAAGAGTGGC
>JAGCKB010000351.1 GCA_017647725.1 Bacteroidaceae bacterium | reverse complement strand
TGCACAAACAAAAAATAACGAAATAATCGAAGGTTTGGCACAGTTGGGTCGTACTCTCTCGTCGGGCGAGATGTCGCAACTCGAATTGCAGCGTTGTGGTGGCTTTAGCGAGGAGAATTATCTCTCTGTGGTACGTAATAAGACCGCCTCTCTTTTCGCCTCTTGTGGCAGCTTTGGTGCCCTCTCGGCAGGTGCCGACATTTCTATTGTTAAGAACTTCGAGCGCTTTGGCGAGATATTGGGAATTTGTTTTCAAATAAAGGATGATATTTTCGACTACTATTCGCACGACGTAGGTAAGCCTACAGGCAGTGATATCAGAGAGGGTAAAGTAACGCTTCCTGCGCTTTATGCATTAAAGCACAGTACCGATGATAATATTCGTTCAATTGGTGAAAAACTTAATAACGGCATCGCTTTAACCGAGGATGAGATTACTGCGCTTATAGAGGCTGCAAAGAGTATCGGTGGAATAGAGTACTCGCTTAAACGTATCGAGGAGTTCCGCACCGAGGCACTTGAATTGCTTCACTCATTAACCATACCTGATGATTGCCGCCAGGCTCTCACTGCCTATCTCGAATATGTTGTTTCGCGAGATAAATAAGATATTCCGAAACGTTTGATAGAAAGCATCCCTCCGAAAGTTTTCCTAACCTTCGGGGGGATGTCTGATTTATAATTTCCCCTTTGTGCATGGTGGGGTAGTGTTCCTATCAGAAGAATTTTGTCTCCTCGCCAACAATCTCGCTAAGCAGCAGGTTGGCAAGGCGGCTTGTACCTAGGCGGAACAACTCGTTTGTGAGCCACTCCTCGCCAAGAACCTCTTTTACTATTGTGTAGTACACGAGTGCATCGTTGACGCTGTTAATTCCTCCGGCGGGTTTAAAGCCTATTTTTGTACCTGTCTTTGCATAGTACTCCTTAATGGTGTTACACATTACGTATGCAGCCTCGGGAGTAGCGGCTGGGTTCTCTTTGCCTGTAGAGGTTTTAATGAAATCGGCACCTGAATATATCGATAAAATCGATGCCTTTTTAATATTCTCCGATGTCTTTAAAGCACCTGTCTCCAAGATTACTTTAAGATGCTTTTCGCCGCATACACTCTTCAGTTCCTGAATCTCGTCGCATACGCTCTCATAGTCGCCGCTGAGGAACTTTCCAACGCTCAGTACAATGTCTATCTCGGTGGCGCCATCGTGCAGTGCAAGCGCTGTCTCGGCAACCTTTATCTCCTGGAATGTCTGTGATGATGGGAAGCCGCCCGATACGCAGGCAATACCTACCTTTTCTACCTCAAGTGACTGGCTTACTATCTTTGCAAAGTTAGGATAAACGCATATAGCTGCTACATTCTCAATGTCGGGATAGCGCTCGTCAAACTCGTTGACTTTCTCGGTAAACGCAAGCACACTCTCCTCGCTGTCGGTGCATTTGAGTGTTGTCAGGTCGATGCAGCTAAAGAGGAATCTCTTTACTTCGGGGGTGTTGTTTTCGCTCACTTTTGCATCTAAAATCTCTTTTACTTTTGCAGCTACCTCGGCGTCGCTCATTGGTGCTGCATACTCCTTAAGTACGTAGTCGTACTTGCTCTCTTCTTCGGCGTGGTGGTGATGATGCTCGCCACATCCGCAATTACAATTTTCGCTCATAATACTATTTTTTGTTTTTTATAAATTCACCTTTTTAACGCTATTCTTGCTCCTTTAGTTTAGGGTTCTCGTGATGGCGTCTGTTATCTCTTTTTGTCTTTTTATCGATGTTTCTTTGCAGTGCCTCGGTAAGGTCTACTCCCGTCTGATTGGCTATGCAGATGAGTACCCAAAGTACGTCGGCAAGCTCATCAGACAGGTCGCTTTTCTCTCCCTCTTTGAAAGACTGTTCGCCATATTTTCTAGCCATAATTCTGGCAACCTCGCCAACCTCTTCGGTGAGTATAGCAAGGTTTGTCATCTCGTCGAAATAGCGCACGCCATACTCCTTTATCCAACTGTCTACAATCTTCTGTGCTTCGCTTATTGTCATACTCTATTCTCTGTTTTTTGAATCGATGAATATAGTCACAGGACCATCATTCAAAAGCTCAACTTTCATATCGGCTCCAAACTCTCCAGTTCCTATCTGTTTGTTCAGTGCTGTCTCTAAAGCAGCGCAAAATTGCTCATATAGCGGAATCGATATTTCGGGTTTTGCAGCTTTTATGTACGATGGTCGGTTACCCTTCTTTGTCGATGCCATAAGGGTAAATTGGCTCACTGCAAGAACCTCTCCGTCCACGTCAATAACCGAGTGGTTCATCACACCGTTTTCATCATCGAAAAGGCGGATATTTGCAATCTTTTTAACGAGCCATTCTATGTCATCATTATTATCCTCGTCACATATTCCAACGAAAATGAGAAGACCGTTTCCAATACTCGATTTTACGTTTTCTTCTATTGTTACCGATGCTCTTTTTACTCTTTGTATAAGTACTCTCATAATATGTTTACTCCTCTGTGCATTAGGACAAAGATATACTCTTTTTTCCTTTTTACCGATAAAATTCTGTTTCTCCTTAGAAATCTTTTTTCAGTGCCTCGAAAATAATTTTTCCTTTTGCTTCTCCTACGATGCTGCTCAACTGTTCAAGTGTTGCTTCTCTAATTCTTTTTACGCTTTTAAACTCCTTTAGAAGTGCGCTCTTGCTCTTCTGGCCTATGCCCTTTATAGAGTCTAATTCCGATGCTGTTTGACGCTTGCTTCGCTTGTCGCGATGGAATGTTATTGCGAAGCGATGGACTTCGTCCTGTATCTGCGTCATAAGCCTGAACAGTGTCGTCTGTTGCTTTAGTCCTATGCTCTCTCCACTCTTACCAATTATCAGTTCCGAGGTTCTGTGTCGCCCATCTTTTACCAATCCAGCAATGGCAATATTAAGATGCAGTTCGTCCTCTACAATCTCTCTTATTGCCTCCATCTGTCCCTTTCCACCGTCGGCAAGAATAAGGTTGGGTAGGGGAGTCTGCTCTTCAATAGCACGGCTGTAACGGCGTCTTACTACCTCGCGCATCGAGGCATAATCGTCGGCTCCTGTGACGGTTTTTATATTGTATTTTCGATAATCTTTTTTCGATGGTTTGAGCTTTTTGAACACGACGCAGGCGGCAACGGCATCGGTACCTTGTATGTTCGAGTTGTCGAAACACTCTATAATGTAAGGCAGATTTTCCATCTTTAAATCCCGCTTTATTTCGCTCATCAGTCGTGTTGCTTTCTGCTCGGGATTCAGCTTTTCCTCCTGTTTCAGACGGTCGGCTTTATACTGTTTTACGTTTAATTTAGAGAGTGAGAGCAGGCGCATTTTCTCACCCTTTTGTGGAATGGTCAGGGTTACTCCTTCGAGTGGAAGATTAATTTTAAACGGAACGATAATCTCTTTTGCTTCGCTATGGAAACGCTCGCGCATTTCAACTATTCCAAGCACAAGAATCTCTTCGTCGCTCTCGTCCAAGCACTTCTTGTATTCAATGGTGAATGCCTGGTTTATGCATCCGTTTGTGATGTGTAGGAAGTTAATGAAAGCGCTCTTTTCGTCGCTCTCGATATTAAACACATCAAGGTTTGTAAGCGATGAATTTACCACCTCACTGCGTGTACGGAAGTTCTCGATAAGCTGGTATCGCTCCTTAATTTTTTGTGCCTCCTCGAACTTCATTTCCGCGGCTTTCATCTGCATTTCTTTTATTAAGTTTTCTTGCAATGGGCGAATATCCCCCTTGAGTATTGATGCAATTTCTATAACAAATTTGCTGTACTCTTCGTGTGAAATGCAGCCTATACAAGGTGCGCAACAGTTGTGAATCTGGTGCTCAAGACAGGCCGAAAAACGTCCCTCTCTTACCCCCTCGGGAGTTATTTTCAGGTTGCAGGTGCGCAGCGGATAAAGTTCCTTTATAAGTTCTAACATTGCATTCAGTGCACCGGCGTTGCTGTAAGGTCCAAAGTATCTTCCGGCTCCTTTTATAATTTTTCTTGTCTTGAAAAGCTTAGGAAAATAGTCGTTGCTTATGCAGATGGATGGGTAGGTTTTGTCGTCTTTAAGCAGTATATTATAGCGAGGTTGATGCTGCTTTATGAGGTTATTCTCTAAGAGCAATGCATCAGCCTCGCTGTTTACTACAATATATCTTATATCGCAAATTTTAGACACCAGCAGACGGGTCTTTAAAGTCTGCTGTTCTTTGTTGAAATAGGACGATACGCGACGCTTCAGATTCTTTGCTTTTCCCACATAAATTATAACCCCCTTGTCGCTTAGATACTGGTAGCATCCGGGCGACTCGGGAAGGTTGCTTACGATTCCTTTCAGGTAAGCTTCTCTTTTATCGCGCTCGTCGTTTTTCATCTGTTTTTTATTCGTCAACCTCTACTACTAAAAGAGTTTTCACATCGGTCTCCTCGGGGAATATTGCACGTCCGCCAAGACCGTCAAGCTCTATTATAAAGTTTATCATAACCTTTTCCGGGTTCAACTTTTTTACAAGGTTATATGCAGCGAGCATTGTTCCACCTGTAGCCAAAAGGTCATCGTGGATTAGTACAACGTCGCCCTCTTCTATGGCATCTTTATGTATCTCTATTGTGTCGGTGCCATACTCCTTGCTGTAGCTCTCGCTGATAGTCTCGGCAGGTAGTTTGCCGGGCTTGCGAATAGGCACAAACCCTGCACCTAATCTGACGGCGAGTGCCGCGCCCATTACAAAACCACGAGACTCAATTCCTACTACTTTTGTGATGCCGCAATCTTTATACATTTCGTACAGAGCATTGTCTAATTCCTGCAGGCAAGCGGGGTTTTTAAAAAGTGATGTTACGTCTTTGAACTGTATTCCTGGAATGGGAAAGTCGGGGATGTTTCTAAGGTTTTTTAATAGCAAATCCTGGTTCATAATCCATCTGTTTTTTTATTATTTCTTTATCTTGTTTTACATTGTTCCACGTGAAACATTTTGCTATTTGTGGGCAAGTACCATTAGTACATTTATGTCGCTTGGCGATACTCCCGGGATGCGGCTTGCTTGTGCAATTGTCTCGGGTTGTATGGCGGTGAGTTTCTGTCGCGCCTCGGTCGATAACGACTCGATGCTGTTGTAATCGAATCGCCCTTTTATGCGTATGTTTTCTAAGCGTTGCATCTTCTCGGCAAGCTCGCGCTCACGCTGAATGTATCCGCTGTATTTAATCTCAATTTCTGTTGCCTCTACAATTTCGTCACGGCTGTTGCCCAATTTTTTCAGGCGCGATTCTAACTGTCCAATGAATGGTGCGATACTTTCTATCGTTACTTGTGGACGTTCGATTATTGATGAGAGTTTGCATCCTCGGGTTAGCGGGGTGGTGCCTAAACTTTCGAGTCCTTCATTAATATATTGTGCTTTCACCGAGAAATTATTAATAAACTCGGACAGCTCGGAAATCTTCTTTTGTTTATCGAGTAGTCGGTTGTATCGTTCTTCGCTTGCAAGCCCTATTTCGTATGAGCGCTTAGTGAGTCGTGCGTCGGCATTGTCCGACCTTAACAGTATTCTGTACTCGGCTCGCGATGTGAACATTCTATAGGGTTCGTCCACTCCTTTGGTTACAAGGTCATCGATGAGTACACCAATGTATGCTTCGTCGCGATGAAGTATAAAAGGCTCTTCTCCCTTTAATTTTTGTGCTGCGTTTATTCCGGCAACGATGCCTTGTCCGGCGGCCTCTTCGTATCCTGTTGTTCCGTTTACCTGTCCTGCAAAATAGAGGTTTTCAATTATCTTCGATTCCAACGTGTGCTTTAACTGTGTCGGGTCGAAATAGTCATACTCTATTGCATATCCCGGGCGATAGGCAACGGCATCTTTCAGTGCTGGTATTTTGCGCAGTGCGGTGAGCTGAATTTCCATCGGTAGTGAGGATGAAAATCCATTTACATAAATCTCTTGTGTCGTCTCTCCCTCGGGTTCAAGGAAGAGTAGGTGACGGTCGCGTTCGGCAAAGGTTACAATCTTGGTCTCTATGCTTGGGCAGTAGCGCGGACCGATGCTTTGTATCTGTCCGTTGTATAGTGGCGACTCATCGAGGCCGCTTCGCAGTGTTTCGTGCACTTCGGGGTTAGTGTAGCAGCCCCAACAGGGGTTTTGTTTCAGTTTTCTCTCGATTGGTTCGTAAGAGAAACAGTGAAAATCGTTGTCACCTTCTTGAATATCAGTGAGTTGCAGGTTTATTGAGCGCTTGTCAAGCCTTACGGGAGTACCGGTTTTCATTCTTCCCGCCAAAATACCGTGTCTGACGATGGATTCGGTAAGTCCTTTTGCGGCAGGCTCGGCTATTCTGCCACCCTCAATCTTCACTCGGCCGATATGCATCAGTCCGTTGAGGAATGTTCCGGCTGTGATGATGATACTCTTTGCTCTGAACTCGGCGCCGAGCTGTGTGCGCACACCGACGGCTTTTCCATCCTCGACAATTAGTTCATTGGCGCAGTCTTGCCACATATAAAGATTGGGGATGTTCTCGAGTCTCTCGCGCCAGAGGATGCTGAACTTTGTTCGGTCGCACTGTGCTCGGGGACTCCACATTGCCGGGCCTTTCGAGCGGTTCAGCATACGAAATTGTATCGATGCTTCGTCGGCGATTATTCCTGTGTATCCGCCAAGCGCGTCAATCTCGCGAACAATCTGCCCTTTGGCAATTCCGCCAATGGCAGGGTTGCAACTCATCTGAGCAATCTTGTTCATGTCAATTGTCATCAGACAGGTTTTCATTCCAAGATTCGCTGCTGCTGCCGCCGCCTCGCATCCTGCGTGACCGGCGCCAATAACCAATATGTCGTAATAGAATTTCACTTTTTATCTGTTTTTTATTGGTACATAATACCCCTAATTAAGCATACAAAAGTAATACAAGTTGCTGTTAATAACAAGTTGTTGAAATATTTTTTGTGGCAAGAGAGTTGTATGTAGTTATAAAACTATGTTATTGCCGAACATCTTTACTCGGTTGCTTTGTTATAAATTGATTGTATACCTATTTCTAATAATTTATAGCAAAAAAACAGCGCAGTTTGCCTTTTTTATAAAAAAAACATTTATTTTTGCTATTTGTAAATGGTGTATAATGTGAAATTATAAACAATTTATTCATTAAATAATTTAATATCAATTCATTATGTGGTTACTTAATTCTTCTGTGGGAAAAAAGGTAATTATGAGTGTATCGGGCGTTGCCCTTGTTCTCTTCCTTCTTTTCCACATGTCAATGAACTTGGTCGCACTTTTCAGTGGCGACGCTTACAACATGATTTGTGAGTTCTTGGGTGCAAACTGGTATGCACTTGTAGCAACAGCCGGCCTTGCTGCGCTTGTTGTTGTGCACTTTGTTTACGCTTTCATCCTCACTATGCAGAACCGTAAGGCTCGTGGTGAGCAGCGTTATGCTTACACCAAGCAGCCCAAGGAGGTTGAGTGGGCATCACAGAATATGTTTGTTCTTGGTGTTATCGTTCTTGTTGGTATGGGTCTTCACCTTTACAACTTCTGGGCTAATATGCAGCTTGTCGAGGTAATGCACATGCTCGGTGCTAATGTAGATGCTTCTCTTGCAGCCGATGGAACACACTACATCAAGGAGACATTCTCTTGCATCGTGTATGTAGTTGTTTACCTTGCTTGGTTGGTTGCTCTTTGGTTCCACCTTACACACGGTTTCTGGAGCGCTATGCAGACTCTCGGTTGGAACAATCAGGTATGGTTCAACCGCTGGCGTTGCATCGGTAACATTGTTTCAAGCGTTATCATCCTTGGCTTTGCTGCCGTAGTACTTGTTTATGCTTTCTGTCCTTGTGCAGGTTGTTAAGAACAATTTCTAATTTGTAAATTTATAAAAACATTATATTATGGCTAAGATTAGTTCAGTTAAACTGGATTCTAAAATTCCCGAGGGTCCCTTGGCCGAAAAGTGGACCAATTACAAAGCTCATCAGAAATTGGTGAACCCCGCAAACAAACGTAACCTCGATATCATCGTTGTAGGTACAGGTCTTGCAGGTGCTTCGGCTGCTGCATCACTTGGTGCAATGGGTTTCAACGTGCTTAACTTCTGTATTCAGGATTCTCCCCGTCGTGCACACTCTATCGCTGCACAGGGTGGTATTAATGCAGCCAAGAACTATCAGAACGATGGTGACTCGGTTTACCGTCTTTTCTACGATACAATCAAGGGTGGTGACTATCGTGCACGTGAGGCTAACGTTCATCGTCTTGCCGAGGTTTCGGGTGCTATCATCGACCAGTGCGTAGCTCAGGGTGTTCCTTTTGCTCGCGAGTACGGCGGTCTGTTGGCTAACCGTTCATTCGGTGGTGCTCAGGTATCGCGTACATTCTATGCCCGCGGTCAGACCGGTCAGCAGCTTCTTCTTGGTGCTTACTCGGCACTTAATTATCAGGTGAACCTCGGTAAGGTTAAGCTCTACACACGTTACGAAATGCTCGACGTTGTTGTTATCGACGGTCGTGCTCGCGGTATCATTGCTCGTAACCTTGTTACAGGTAAGGTAGAGCGTTTCGCTGCTCACGCAGTTGTTATCGCTACCGGTGGTTACGGTAACGCATTCTTCCTCTCTACAAATGCTATGGGAAGCAACGGTTCGGCAGCTCTCCAGTGCTACCGCAAGGGTGCTTACTTTGCTAACCCCTGTTTTGCACAGATTCACCCCACCTGTATCCCCGTACACGGTGACAAGCAGTCTAAGTTGACACTTATGTCAGAGTCACTGCGTAACGACGGTCGTATCTGGGTTCCCAAGAAGTTGGAGGATGCAAAGGCACTTCAGGCAGGTAAGAAGAAGGCAAGCGATATCCCCGATGAGGATCGCGACTTCTACCTCGAGCGTCGTTATCCCGCGTTCGGTAACCTCGTTCCCCGTGACGTTGCATCACGTGCGGCAAAAGAGCGTTGCGACAAGGGCTTTGGTGTAAACAACACCGGTCTTGCTGTGTTCCTCGACTTCAAGTATGCTATCCAGCGTCTGGGTAAAGAGGTTGTTAAGCAGCGTTACGGAAACCTCTTCGATATGTACGAGGAGATTACCGACGTAAGCCCCTACGAGGAGCCTATGATGATTTATCCCGCTATCCACTACACAATGGGTGGTATCTGGGTAGACTACGAGCTTCAGACATCAATCCCCGGATTGTTTGCTATTGGTGAGGCTAACTTCAGCGACCACGGTGCTAACCGTCTTGGTGCTTCGGCTCTTATGCAGGGTCTTGCCGACGGTTACTTCGTTCTTCCCTACACAATGCAGAACTATCTGAGCGACCAGATTCAGGTTAAGCGCTTCAGCACCGACGCTCCCGAGTTCGTAGAGGCCGAGAAGGCTGTAAACGACAAGATTGCCAAACTGATGGCTATCAAGGGTAACCGCAGTGTAGACTCTATCCACAAGGAACTTGGTCACGTAATGTGGGAGTATGTAGGTAAGGCACGTACCAAGGAGTCTTTGGAGACCGCAATCAAGAAGATTGCCGAGGTCGAGAAGATCTTCTGGAGCGAGCTTCGTATCCCCGGTGCAGCCGATTCACTGAACGTAGAGCTCGAGAAGGCACTCCGTCTGCTCGACTTCATCGAGATTGGCAAGCTCATGGCTTACAACGCGCTCAACCGCGAGGAGTCTTGCGGTGGTCACTTCCGCGAGGAGCATCAGACCGAAGAGGGCGAGGCTAAGCGTAACGACGAAGATTTCTCTTACGTGGCTTGTTGGAAGTACACAGGCGAGGGTAACGAGCCCGAACTTCTTAAGGAAGACCTCAACTACCAGTATATTAAGGTACAGCAGCGTAACTACAAGAACTAATTAAAAAAGATCGTAACAATGGACAATAATATCAGTTTTAATTTGAAAGTATGGCGTCAGAGAGGTCCCAAAGAACCCGGAAAGTTTGTGACCTATCCGATGAAAGATATCCCCGGTGATACCTCATTCCTTGAGATGCTCGACATCCTGAACGAGGAGCTCATTAACAAGGGCGAGGAGCCCATAGTATTCGACCACGACTGCCGCGAGGGTATCTGCGGTATGTGCTCGCTCTATGTAAACGGCCATCCTCACGGCCCCGCAACAGGTGCTACAACCTGTCAGCTCTATATGCGTCGTTTCAAAGACGGTGACACAATCACAGTAGAGCCCTGGCGTTCGGCTGCATTCCCCGTAATCCGCGACCTTATGGTCGACCGTACTGCATTCGACAAGATTCAGCAGGCCGGTGGTTATGTATCAATCAACACAGGTGGTATCCCCGATGCTAATGCAATTCCCATTGGCAAGGACATCGCCGAGGAGGCTATGGACGCTGCTGCTTGTATTGGTTGCGGTGCTTGTGTAGCTGCTTGTAAGAACGGTTCGGCAATGTTGTTCGTTTCGGCTAAGGTAAGCCAGTTTGCGCTCCTTCCCCAGGGTCAGGCCGAGGCTGCACGTCGTGTTAAGTCGATGGTTGCTAAGATGGACGAGCTTGGATTTGGTAACTGTACCAATACTCGCGCTTGTGAGGCCGAGTGTCCCAAGTGTATCTCAATCAGCAATATCGCTCGTCTGAACCGCGAGTTCATCAAAGCAAAGTTGGGTGACTAATTTTTAAATCCCGATAGAATCTTGGATAGGGGCTGCACGTGCAGCCCCTATTTTTTAGTAATGTAACCAAAAGGTTTATTGGTGGAAGTATCTTTACCCGGCTAAAGTGTTTGACTAGCAGTCAAAAGGTGACGAGTTTGAGCCTTGTATGCTTTTTGTAACGGATAAATATGACTCATAACTAAGAAATTTAATAGGTCTAAAGGCCGTTTTTTCAGACAATTTATATATTTTATCTAAAATAAGTGATGAAAAATTTGCACAATAGAAAATAATGCTCTATCTTTGCACTCGCTTTCAGATTAGAACAGCAAAACATATTGGTGCGTTAGTTCAGTTGGTTAGAATACATGCCTGTCACGCATGGGGTCACGGGTTCGAGTCCCGTACGCACCGCAAAAGCCTTTCAGTTATACTGAGAGGCTTTTTGTTTTATTACTGTCCGATAAAAATAGAATAATCCCCAAAAGTTCACTTTTACAACAAGCATACCCAGTCTGAGCATATTTCTAACAGGGATTGTTTTCTTTGCAATATAACTTTTGGGCACTCCTCATTAATAATTGAACCATAAGTCCAT
>JAGCKB010000350.1 GCA_017647725.1 Bacteroidaceae bacterium | reverse complement strand
GTTTCGTCGTTTTTTATATTCAAAAATGCCTGTTTATCTCTTTTTTGCGGTTACATAGCCCGCTATGCGCCCTTAAAATATAAATAAACATCCAATTTGTGCTCTATAAAAAACTTGACGATATAAATTTAAATAGCTTCTAATATGTAGATTAAAATAACAGCAATGAGGGAACCATTCCCTCATTGCTGTTATTTTAATCCTGTCCATTGTGTAGGACTAAAATACTGTTCGACAGCTTTCTCTAATTTGTCGGGCAGATTGCAGAAGAAATCTATTCCTGTTTTATCCTCAAGTTCGTCTATTGTCATTGCGTAGTCCGATAAATTGCCGTTGAGGTAGTTCTTGTGCTCGAAATAGAAACCGGCTGCTTTGTATGTGTCTTTATAGCGGCAGAGTAGTGCCATATAATAGTAGAGTGGGACTGTCTTGCAGGTTAATCCATTGTCGTTGGTGACGCTTTTGTATTCTCCCTCTCTTATTGTACCTCCTTTTACAACGAAAAGTGTGTCGCAGAAGCCGCTGTTGCGGCCCCATCCTTGTACTTTTCCTTCGAGCTCAAGCCATTTGCCTTCGTTAAAGCGGCTGAGCATAGGCGAGATATTGCTGTAGTAGAATGTCTGCTCGTTGGCATCTTTTGACTGCAGACGGTCGGCCGATGCTACAAGGTGTCCGCGTACATATCCGTTGCGGTTGATTTCGTCTTTTGTGAATACGTAGCTGTAGGGCATTGTGGGGTCGGGCTGAAAGGGGTCGCCTCCCCACGATGTGTTATCCCAATTATTGCGATTCCAGTTTTTGGCCCTGTTGCTTGGATCGAATGTAAAAGCTACCCAACGGCTGTGCTTTCGCTCGGGTGAGTGCGCTATGCTGAAGTTTACGCTCTCTTTGCCATTTGTTGTGGTGCTGTGTGTGATAAAGAGATCGTCATCGGTTATATATGGTATCTCGGTGCGTGTGGCATATTTGTTGCCACTTACATTGGCATTGATATTGTCGCGGTCGATGTAAACCGGCAGGTCGTTACTGTTGTTATTGTTGCAGTTGGTAAACAGTAGTGCCGATGCAAGTATTATGAGCGCTCTTTTCATATATAGGATTGCGAATGTTTTTAATATATATAATGGTGTTGAGTATAAGGGTTTCGCAAGTTTTTTATTTAACCTCATAACAAAGAGGCTGACCCATTTATAATTTTGGGATCAGCCTCTTTATGTGATTTTGTCTGTTGTTTTGAGATGAGAATTACTTCTTCATTGTCTTACCGTAGCGGCTCATGAACTTATCTACACGACCGGCTGTATCAACGAGCTTAGACTTACCTGTGTAGAAGGGGTGAGAAGTATTAGAAATCTCGAGCTTTACAAGGGGATAGGTCTCGCCCTCGAACTCAATAGTGTCCTTAGTGTTGCAGCAAGATTGTGAAAGGAAACAATCGCCGTTTGACATATCTTTAAAAACAACGGGACGGTATCCTGCGGGATGGATGTCTTTTTTCATTGTAGTATGTTTTTTAATCTGTTTTAAACTTTGCTGGTAACAAAATGTAGTGTAATGGCTTTTCGAGGTGCAAAGATAGCTAATATCTTTTACTCGGCAAAATATTTTTTGATAAAATATTATACGATAAACTCTTTATGCAGCTTTTTTACTCTACATATAGTACCAATCCTTTTAGATATTCGCCTTCGGGATGGTAAATGTTTACCGGATGGTCGGCAGGCTGTGTAAGCTGGTGCAATATTCGGACGTTGCGCTTGGCGATTGCCGCTGCGGTAAATACAGCTGTGCGGAAGTGCTCTTTGCTTACTACCTGAGAGCAGGAGAAGGTGAAGAGTATTCCTCCGGGTTGTATCTTCTCTATGGCCTTTGCGTTGAGTCGACGGTAACCTATGAGGGCATTGCGCAGGCTGTCGCGATGTTTGGCGAAGGCGGGAGGGTCTAATATTATAAGGTCGTAGTTGTTGCCCATGCGCTCAAGGTAGTCGAATGCATCCTCGGCATATGCTGCGTGGCGTGTGTCGTCGGGGAAATTTATTGCTACGTTGGCATTTGTAAGGTCGATGGCTTTTGCCGAACTATCGACCGAGTGTACCAGCTCGGCACCTCCGCGCAGGGCGTAAATAGAGAATCCTCCTGTGTAGCAGAACATATTGAGGAGCTTGCGCCCTTTGGCATACTGCTCAAGGAGCTTGCGATTCTCGCGCTGGTCGACAAAAAAACCTGTTTTTTGTCCGCGCAGCCAATCGATGTGGAATTTTAATCCATACTCGGTTGATACGTTGCCTGCATTTCCACCTAATAGGTAACCGTTATCTTTGTTTATATCGGCTTTGAAGGGCAGGGTGGTGTCCGACTTGTAATATATGTTATTGAGGCTGTCTCCCAATTCCTCTTTTACTACCTGTGCTATGATGGCGCGACTTACGTGCATACCTACGCTGTGTGCCTGCATTACGGCTGTGTCGCCATAGATGTCTATTATAAGGCCGGGGAGTGAATCGCCCTCGCCGTGAACAAGGCGGTATGTGTCGTTGGTGGGACTGCCGGCAATGCCTATGCTGCGGCGAAGATGGTAGGCTGTGGCTATGCGACGACGCCAGAAATCAAGGTCGATGGGCTCGTCTTTGAATGTGAGCACGCGTACAGCAATGCTACCTACCTGTACGTGTCCGCGAGCGATGAACTTGCGGTCGTTGGTGTAGACTGTTACGACATCTCCCTCTTCGGGGTTGCCTTCGATGCGCTGTATCGCGCCCGAGAATATCCAGGGGTGGAAGCGTTGCAGTGACTCTTCCTTGCCTCGTTTTAATATTACGGCTTTCTCCATTTGGTTGTTTATTGTTGCAGGTGGTTATATATGCTTAAGCAGGCCCACGCATCGGTGGCTGCGTATAGTTTCTGTTTGTCGGTGAGTACGTCGGCATCCCAATTAGTGAGTTGCTGGCTCTTGGAGATGCGTTGCCCGAATATTATTGCAAATATTTTTTGCAAACTTTTCTCTTCAATTCCAAAACCGGTTACATATTTCTGTAGGTCGAGGAATCCTTGTGGCGTGAATCGTTTGCGTTTGGCAAGTGCTTGATAGTCGTCGTGAAGCGATAGGCCAATCTTTTTTATCTCGGGGTTCTCGAGCAGTGATATGACCGATTCGGGCATACCTATGCGGTTCAGACGAAATAGGAAACAGGTGTCCGAGCTGCTTATCTGTAGTAATGAGACGTTGTAATGTACCCCTTTTTTAAATGAGGGGCGTGTCTCGGTGTCAATGCCTAAGATGCTTTCGCTTGAGAGGGCTTTTATGGCTTTTTCGGCATCGGACAGTGTGTCTATTACTATAATGCGTCCTTGAAAAAGAACGTTTGGCATTGTCGATATTTCGCTTTTCTCTATGTGTGATTTATATTTCGTCATTTGTGTATTCTTGCTCCTCGTTCTCCTCCTCGGGTGTGTTATACTCTATTTCGTGTAGTGCGCGTAGCGTGTTCACAAGTGTCTGTCCCCAATATTGTGCAAAGTGCTCGCGGCATTGAAGCACAGCGTCGTGCATTGTTTCGTTTATTCCCAACTGAAATTGACAGATGAAATTTTTTGTGTCTTGATATATGTCGGACAAATCTTCCGATATGTGCTTGGTAACCGGTGTGTCGCTGTAGCGCATCTCATCGACAAAGACGTCGAGGTAGGCGTCGCGGCTGCCAAGAAGCTCGGAGAGGGTGATGCGTAGTACCTCATAACTCTCCTCGGTTACAAAGTCTTCGAGACTATCTTCGCTGATGGGCTCGTCGGCGGGCAGCATTTGTGCCTTTATGTACAAGAGGGGCAGTAGCTTCAGCATTGTTCCTACAAACTCTTTGCGTGAGAGCTCTCCCGAGCGCTCTAAATAGGCGCAGTATTCGGCTGCTACTGTTACAAACTCTACCGTGTCTCTTGAAAATACAATATCTTCGTTGTTGGTCATTGTCCTTCTGTTTTTTACAAACTTGTGTGCTTATTGTAAGCTTCTTAAAATCTGCCGCGAAGTTACAAAAAAATAGCATAGAGGTAATGTATTATTATTTATTTTTTTATTATCTTCGCGCTTGCTAAATTAGGGTCTGTAGCGTGTGGCCGACACGTCTTCTAACTTTGTAGTGTGAGAGTCAATGCGTTACAGTGTTTTATTATTGTCAGTAGGAATATAAAAATATGGCAAAGAAAAATGTTGTTAAGGAACCGGGTGCTATGGAGCGTGCACTCGAGTATATAAAGTCGCCCAATACGACCTTTATTGCAGGAGTGGTTATTGCTGCTTTGGCAATATTCTTCTGTTTCTCTTTTCTCTCGTTCTTCTCTTCGGGCGGAGCCGACCAGAGTGCTATAGACGAGGCTACCGTTGTTGCCGAGGCTGTAGAGAATAGTACGGGAAAGGGTGGTGCTATAGTGGCAAGTTATCTTGTGAATGACTGTTTCGGATGGTCATCGGTGTTGATTGTTCCGCTTATGGTGGTAGTGGCGTTGCGACTTATGTCGTTGCGTAATCTGCCGTTGATGAAATGGACAATAGGTGCATTGTTCGGAATTATATGGGGTTCGATATTTTTTGGATTTATATTCGACGATATTGCATTTATGACTCCCGGTGGTGTTCACGGCGAGAATGTTGTTAATTGGCTTACTACGCAGATTGGTTCGGTTGGTGTAGTATTGCTGCTGGCAATATCTCTTATATTCTTTATGATATATCTCACACGTGAGACCATTGTCTGGTTGCGTAAGTTCTTTGCATTGGAGTTTATTAAGAGAAAGAGCACTGACGACTCGGATGATGCATCGAGTGTCGAGTCTGCTGAGGAGAATACTGAGGAGCAGGACGAGGAGCAGGACGAGAATAAGGATGTTCAGAAAGTTGAGCCTTCCGAGGATGATGGTGATGATGAAGAGAATGCCACTGTTGTTGAATTGTCTATAGATGATAGCAAACCTGTGAGTGGTGATGACGATGAGATGGAGATAATTATTCCCGAAGGTGATGATGAGGATGTTGTAGAAGAGGCTGATGATTCTGACAAGGTGGTTGATGAGCAAGGAAACGGTAATGAAACACCTGTTGATGATGATGAACTTGCGCGTCAGTTCGACAAGATTGCTCAACAGAACAATAATACTGCAACCGAGATTCAGATGGATGTGGAGCAGGCCGAGGGTGATGATGATATGGGCGGAGATATGCATCGTCCATTGAATCCAAAGGATGAACTAAGCTATTACAAACCGCCTACAGTTGACCTCCTCGATAAATATGAGAATACTGCTCAGTCTATCGATATGAACGAGCAGAATGTTAAGAAAGAGGAGATTGTACGTGTATTGCGTGACTTTGATATAGAAATCAGCTCTATCAAAGCTACAGTAGGCCCAACAATTACTCTTTACGAGATTACTCCCGCACCCGGTGTCCGAATTAATAAGATTCGTCACTTGGAGGATGATATTGCAATGTCTCTGGCAGCTCTATGTATACGTATCATTGCTCCTATCCCCGGAAAGGGAACAATAGGTATCGAGGTTCCTAATGCCAATAAACAGATTGTTCCTATGATGTCTCTGCTTAATAGCCGTAAGTACAAAGAGACCGATATGGCACTTCCTTTGGCACTTGGAAAGACAATCTCGAATGAGGTGTTTATGGTTGATATGGCAAAGATGCCTCACCTTCTGGTTGCCGGTGCAACAGGTATGGGTAAGTCGGTAGGTCTTAACGCTATTATCACCTCTTTGCTCTTCAAGATGCACCCTGCCTATCTTAAATTTGTAATGGTCGACCCCAAGATGGTTGAGCTTAATCTATATCGTGTTATAGAGAAGCACTTCCTTGCTAAGTTAGAGGATGAAACTGAGCCTATCATTACCGATGTTTCGAAGGTGGTGCGTACACTGAAATCACTGTGTACCGAGATGGATAACCGCTATCGTCTGCTTATGGCTGCCAATGTGCGCTCGGTAAAGGAGTATAATGAGAAATTCCTTAATAAGGAACTTTTGCCTACAAAGGGTCATCGTTTTATGCCTTATATCGTTGTTATCATCGACGAGTATGGCGACCTTATGATGACTGCAGGAAAAGAGGTTGAGACACCTATTGCGCGTATTGCACAAAAGGCGCGTGCCGTAGGTATACATATGATTATTGCAACGCAGCGTCCTACAACAAATATTATTACAGGTACAATTAAGGCAAACTTCCCGGCTCGTATGGCATTCCGCGTTATCTCGCAGATTGATTCGCGTACAATCCTGGAGCGTACGGGTGCCAATCAGTTGCAGGGTAGGGGAGATATGCTCTTTCTGGCAGGAAACGACCCTGTACGTGTGCAGTGTGCTCTTATTGAGACAAAAGAGGTTGAGCGCGTGTGTGCTCATATTGCAAAGCAACAGGGATATGCATCGGCATATATTCTTCCCGAACCCGACGAGAGCACAGGCGATGGAGGCAGCAGCAGTTCGTCATCGCGTGGCGATGCTGGTTCGGTAGGCAAGCTCGATGAACTTTTTGCCGATGCTGCGCGCACTGTTGTTATGCATCAGCAGGGTTCTACTTCGCT
Organism: Bacteroidaceae bacterium; assembly: GCA_017647725.1. Classification (GTDB taxonomy): domain Bacteria; phylum Bacteroidota; class Bacteroidia; order Bacteroidales; family Bacteroidaceae; genus HGM04593. The sequence continues at coordinate 4,156 of JAGCKB010000350.1, read as the reverse complement.
TTTGCAGCGTAAATTCAATATAGGATTTAACCGTGCAGGACGTATTATGGACCAGTTGTGTCAAACAGGTATTGTGGGCGAACAGGATGGTAGTAAGCCTCGTCAGGTATTATGTCCCGATGAGGCCGACCTTGAGTTCCGCCTTAAGTCTCTTTTAAATAATAATCAGTAACTGTTATGAGACGATTATTAATATTGCTGTTTCTGCTGCCTATGATGCTTTATGCTTCGAATGATGGTGTCGAGGCTGTTCTTGACAAAGCCGTGGCAAAGCTAAAGGCCGATTCAGGTGTGCAGATGGAATTTGAATACTCGGTGTATGATGCCGATGCTTCTCTGTTGTTCCGTGAAAAAGGTACTTTGCTCATAGACGCAGATAAGGCTGTGGCAGGAAAAGAGTGCTTTTCGCTGCTGTTGGAGCAACTGAAAATCTGGTGCAACGGTACAGTGCAGTGGAATTACACAGGGCAGACAAATGAAATTTATATCACAGATGCCGAAAGTGATGAGGCGCAGAATTTGTCACCGCTTTATATTATGCAGCTCTATAAGAATGGTTACAGAGGTTCGTTGAAAGAGAATGCCGGTGCAAATGTAATTACCTTGCTCCCCATAGATAATAACGGCGAGTTCGATAAGGTGCAGGTTACTATTGATAAAGAGAGTCTGCAACCTGTTAGAATCGCGCTTTCTATGAACGGGAATGGCAGCACCGAAATTGTTGTAAAGAGTTATAAGGCAGGGTGTCTGTTTAACAGCAAACAGTTTGTTTGTCCTGTGAATGAGTTCCCCGATGCCGAGGTGGTAGATATGCGATAAGTAATATATTATATAAGGTAAACAATAATTAAATTTATATATCATGGAGAGAACAAAATGTTTGGTTATAGGTTCGGGCCCTGCAGGTTACACTGCGGCAATCTATGCGTCACGTGCTAATCTGGCACCTGTGCTTATCGAGGGTATGCAGCCCGGCGGACAGTTGACAACAACTACAGTTATTGAGAATTTTCCCGGATTTCCTAATGGTATAACAGGTCCCGAGCTGATGGATAATATGCGTCAGCAGGCTATTAATGTGGGCGCAGATGTTCGCTCGGGTAGTGTTACAGAGGTCGATTTCGAGTCGTTGCCTTATAAGGTTACTCTTGACGATGGTACTCAGATTGAGGCCGAGACAGTGATTATTGCAACAGGTGCGGCAGCAAAATATCTTGGCCTTTCCGATGAGATAAAGTATCAGGGTATGGGAGTGAGTGCTTGTGCTACTTGCGACGGATTCTTCTACCGCAAGAAAATTGTAGCTGTTGTAGGTGGTGGAGACACTGCTTGTGAGGAGGCTAATTATCTTGCATCGTTGGCTGCAAAAGTATATCTCATAGTTCGTAAGCCTTTCTTGCGCGCTTCTAAGGCTATGCAGGATCGCACATTGCAGAATCCAAAGATTGAGGTTCTTTTTGAGCATAATACCGAGGGGCTTTTTGGCGAGGATGGTGTAGAGGGTGCTCATCTTGTATATCGTAAGGGTGAGGCCGATGAGAAACGTTATGACATTGCTATCGACGGTTTCTTCCTTGCCATTGGTCACAAACCCAATAGCGATATCTTCAAGAAGTATCTTAAGACCGATGAGACTGGTTACTTTGTTCCTGTCGATGAGAGCGGTGTGAAGACTATTGTTCCCGGAGTATTTGTTGCCGGAGACGTTGCCGACCCACATTACCGTCAGGCTATTAATGCTGCTGCAAGCGGATGTCGTGCGGCACTTGAGGCCGAGCGCTATCTTTCAAACAAGTAATCGTTTACTTAGGTTGTAAGATTTAAAGGGAGGTTCTATAAATTAGTATTTTATATTTTTAGTAGGTGGGTTCAGTTTTGGTGACCGAATTTATAGAACCACCCTAAAATGATTGAAAAATAATGGCTGAAAAGTTTCCTTAACCGAAAAAAGTTTTGTACCTTTGCAGCCGATTTAGTCCGTTGGGGTTAGAGAAGTCAGTCTCACGAAGAGAATGCACCTCGCGGAATTCACAATAAAAGCGATTAAATTAAATGTACGCAATTGTTGAGATTAACGGACAGCAGTTCAAGGCCGAGGCCGGAAAGAGACTGTTCGTGCACCACATCAAGGGTGCTCAGAATGACACAACTGTTGAGTTCGACCGCGTATTGCTGTTGGACAAGGATGGTGAAGTAACAGTAGGTGCTCCCGTAGTAGAGGGCGCAAAGGTAGTTTGCCACATTGGCGAGGTTCGCGAGCAGAAAATGGTTCGCAAGTCAAAGGATGGTCAGAATATCGTTACCACACGTACAATCGATCCTACATTGGTTAAGGGTGACAAGGTATTGGTATTCCACAAGCGTCGTCGCAAAGGCTACCGCAAGCTCAATGGTCATCGCCAGCAGTTTACAGAGTTAGTAGTAAAGGAAATTATCGGTTAATTTTTTAAAGTTTAAGTATTATGGCACATAAGAAAGGTGTTGGTAGTTCTAAGAACGGCCGTGAGTCAGCAAGCCAAAGACTCGGTGTGAAGATTTGGGGTGGCCAGGTATGCAAAGCCGGTAATATCATTGTTCGTCAGCGTGGTACAGTTCACAACCCCGGTAACAATATCGGTATGGGTAGCGACCACACTCTCTATGCTTTGGTTGACGGTATCGTAACTTTCAAGCGTGGAAAGAACAATAAGAGCTTTGTTTCAGTAGCTCCCTTCGAGAAAAACTAATCTATTTTAGTAGTTGGTTTATAAAGACAGCCTTTTCGGGCTGTCTTTTTTTATTAAACAAATGGCGTCTCTGTAAACCTGGGGTTAGAATATTGCTCGTTGAACTTGTTACGTGTGGATAAACAATATTAATGCCAACTATAGAACTTGTAGATGTGAAAAATAATAATAATTAAAAGTTTTTTTTATGAAATTTGTGAAATCCATATAATATTCGCATCTTTGCATAAACTACGAAAATATACTGCACTTGCTGTAGAGTATTTAGCCTTATGAAAATATCTATAATCACTGCAACATACAATAGTGCCGAAACACTAAGGAGTACGTTTGATTCAGTATTGAGTCAGACGTATACAAACTATGAGTATGTCGTAATAGATGGTCTCTCCACTGATGGTACATTGGAAATCATAAAGGAGTATGAGCAAAAGTTCAATGGCAAGATGGTATATATAAGTGAAAAGGACAAGGGCTTATACGATGCGATGAATAAAGGTCTTGCAATGGCTACAGGTGACATTGTTGGTATATTGAATAGCGACGACTTTTATACTTCAAATGATATTCTTCATGTTATTGCAACAAACATTAAAGAGAAGAATGTAGATGCAGTATATGGTGATATACATTTCGTTAACAGTAATGACTTGACAAAATGTGTGAGGTACTACTCGTCGGCTATCTTCTCGCGTAGTCTTATGCGTTTTGGATTTATGCCGGCTCATCCTTCGTTTTATTGTAAACGTGAGGTATATGTAAAATATGGTGTATTCAATACAAAATATCGTATAGCTGCTGATTTTGACTCACTATTCCGCTTTATATATATAAATAGAATAAGTACTTTATACATTAAGCGCGATTTTGTTACAATGCGTACGGGAGGTGTCTCTACAGATGGTTTCCGTAGTCGTTGGCTTATAATGAAAGAGCATTCTAAGATTATGAAGTCTTACGGAGTGTATACGAATAAGCTTTTCTTCGCAATGCGTTATCCGTATAAGATATATGAGATTCTTTCGTCACGAGTGAAGAACCAGTTTGGTAGAAGAAGATAGATTAATGGTAGTAGCGTATTAAGCTGTTGCCATTATTTTTTTATTTTAGGCGGCAGTACTCTATTTGTCTGCTTTTTCCTTTAATGGTTGCGCTTTTTTAAAATTATTGCTATATTTGCGCTAAAGCGCGAACAATAGCCTGCACTCGCTGTGAAATGACAAAAACAAGTTTTGTTTATCTTGCTCGTTTGCGAGTTTGTTGCAGATAAATACAACAAGTTACTAACATATTTTAAATTGGGATGTTATGGAGTTTTTGACCGAATTTAATTTTATGCACTTTCTTAGTGCTTTCATAGTGTTATTTGCTATAATAGACCCCATTGGTACTATGCCGATTATTGTTGGTATACGTGAGAGTGGAAAAAG
>JAGCKB010000349.1 GCA_017647725.1 Bacteroidaceae bacterium | reverse complement strand
GCCGAACGTGGTGTAAAATCGCCCGACGTGCTAAGCGTCTCTTGCAGACTCTCTTCGTTGTCGCTGCTATACAGCACTCCTAATGTGCTGACAACAAGCTCCTTTGCAGGGATGCTTGTGATAATTCCTATTGTGGCGCGCCAATTAAGTCCAAGAGGTTGCATTATGGGCTCGGCAGCCTTGCCAATCATTCCTATGTACGACCCCTCGTAGCTGTTTACAACGGTGGTACTTTTGTTTGTTGTCTGGTCACCCTCGGGGCGTGGATAGTAACTCAGGAACCATATAATTATGGTTGCAGTCAGAACAACCGTTCCAATCTTGCGTAAATACTGTTCGCACTTCTCCCACATATGTCTGAGTGTGGTCATTGCGCTTGGCATACGGTAGGGTGGAAGCTCCATTACAAAGGGTGTCTCGTCGGCTTTGAATTTTGTCTTTCTAAGCAGGCGGGCTGTAAAGGCTGCTACCAATATTCCTAATATATATAGTCCTATGAGAACAGTTGCTGCGTATTTGGGAAAGAATGTACCTGCGAACAAAATGAGCACCGGCAGGCGGGCGCTGCACGACATAAAGGGGGTGATGAGCACTGTGATTATGCGACTGCTATGGCTCTCTATGGTGCGTGTGGCTATTATGGCAGGCACATTGCATCCGAATCCCATCAGCATTGGGATGAATGATTTTCCGTGTAGTCCCATCTTGTGCATTATGCGATCCATAATGAACGCTGCGCGTGCCATATATCCCGAGTCTTCCATAAGTGAGATAAAGAGGTAAAGTATCAGTATCTGTGGCAGGAATACCGCCACGCTGCCTACACCGCCAATTATGCCATTAACGATGAGGTCTTGCAGGGCGCCTGCGGGCATAATCTCGGTGACGCGGTCGCCTAACCAACTGAATGCGGTATCTATCCACTCCTGTGGGTAGGCGCCCAAATAGAATACGGCTGTGAACATCAGCCACATAAGTGACAGGAATAGCGGAAAGCCTAACCATTTATTTGCCACAAGGCGGTCGATGCGGCGTGTCTTGCGTTGCGTGTCGCGGTTGCCGGGGGTAAAGGTCTCTTGCAGTGCTCCGTTTATAAAACCATATTTAGCATCGCTCAGTGCGGTCTCTACATCTACCTTAAGGCGTGTGTGTATCTTTTTTGCTGCACTCTGCGCAAGGGTGTTCCACTCGTTAAGCTTTTTGCAGTTTTTCAGAAGCGCTATTGCCTCCTTATCCTGCTCAATCAGTTTTAGAGCCCAGTAGCGCACAGGGAACTGCTGAGGAAGGTCGTCGGCCTTGTGTAGCTCTTGTGATAGTGGGAGAATCTCGGTCTCAATTGTGCTACCGTAGTTTATGTGTATGTGACGGATAGTTTTATTCTGCCCCTCGAACAGCTCTATGACAGTATCGAGCAGTCGGTCGAGTCCCTTTGATGCCTTTGCCACGGTGGGAATCATTGGAATGCCCATCATTCCCCCAAGATGCTCATAGTCTATCTTGGCACCGCTTGCCTCAAGCTCGTCGAACATATTAAGCGCTACTACGGTGCGCAGGTTCATATCAATAAGTTCGGTGGTGAGGTAAAGGTTGCGCTCAAGGTTCGATGCTACCACTGCATTTATTATAACGTCGGGTTGCTTTTCGAACAGGTGACGGCGCACGAAACGCTCCTCGGGCGAGTAGGCCGAGATAGAGTAGGTTCCGGGTAGGTCGGTTAGGTTTATGCGGTATCCTTTGTAGTTGAGATTACCGCTCTTTGCATCTACTGTCACGCCGCTGTAGTTGCCTACGTGCTCTCTGCCACCCGATAGTGCGTTGAATAGTGAGGTCTTGCCGCTGTTGGGGTTACCTACGAGGGCTACTTCAATCACATTGTTTCGCTTAGTGGATGCCGGACGATATATGCAGTTGCATCCGAAGCTGCTGTTGCAGTTCTCGCACGCCGACATACATCCAAATGAGTGTGCGGGTGTCAGCTCCTTGCGTGCCTCCTCCTCGGGTAACACCTCAATCATTGCAGCCTCGTTACGTCGCAGCGAGACATCGTAACCCATTACGTGATATTTTACGGGGTCATGCATAGGGGAGTCGAGAACCGATTTTACCTTCTCGCCTCTTATGAATCCCATTTCCATTATGCGTTTGCGGAATCCGCCGTGCCCCGAGAGGCGGACAATTACGGCGGTCTCTCCATTTTTCAGCTCCGATAGTTTCATTCTTTAGAGTCTTTGTTATGTTCAGCGGCACGGTTTATCATTTCGTCTTTATCGCTTTTTTGTGCCAGCTGAAATTTTGCTTTGCAAAATTAATATTTGTGGTTGTAGTCGGCAATAGTTATATTGTGTTAATTGTCTGCTGTGTAATAGTTACTTGTTGTTATTGTCGATGATTCGTCAATTGCACCAAGAATAGCTACTACTGCATAAAAGTACTCATTTTACCAATATGTTGTTACTGCTTTACAGCTAAATTAATTATATATGACGATTTTTCTACTTTAATATCCGATGTAATTTTGCAATGTGGATGTTGTGCTGCTTATGTCGTAATGCTTTCATCCACGAAATGAGTAACCATAAGTGATGTAAGTAAATTTTAAAGCCCGTGTATTATCCAACCAAAAGGCTGTCGCGAGACATCCAAGGGCAAAGAATTGTTATCTTTAGCTTTATATGAAAACAGGTCGATATATACGGCCTGTTTTCGTCTTTTTTGAGGGATGTAGTATATAATATAGCTTATTCGGTTTTGCAAATGACGCTAAATATTATATCTTTGCTGTGATTCGCGTTATATAATGAAGAAAATAATATACACATTACTTCTGCTTGCTGTTCTGCCTGCTTGTTGCAGGGCTCAGAGCCGCAGTGCGGTTGAGACCTCGACCGATATTCTTATGTTCCTCCCATCGGGGGTAGGTGGAATTGTCTCGCTTGCCGAGGGCGATTATAAAGGCCTCCTGCAGCACATCGAGTCGGGGGCTGTAACTGTTGCAACCACCTATCTGCTTAAATATACGGTAAAGAAACGTCGTCCCGATGGCAGCGATAACCACTCATTCCCATCTAACCATACAGGTGTGGCTTTTGTGGGTGCATCATTTCTTCAACAGCGTTATGGCTGGAAGTGGGGTGTTCCGGCTTACGCAGTGGCAGCATACGTAGGCTGGGGGCGTGTCTATTGCAAGCAACACGATGCTTGGGATGTGCTGGCCGGCGCTGCGATAGGAACAGCGAGTGCTGTGTTTCTTACGACCCCCTATGCGCGCAGACATAATATTTCGTTGTCCCCCTTTGCCACTCCCGATGGTGGCTGCGGAGTGCATTTTTCTATGAATCTGTAAAAAATATTAATGATAGGAATTGTTGTGCTGGAAAATCACTAACTTTGCGACAAATAGAAACGATTAAAAACAATATAATTATGATAAAGAGCGAATGGAAAGAGAAAGGCTATATCGACGAGCCTATTCCCGCCGAGATTGACCTTAAGAAAGAGATACGCCGTTTATGCGCCGAGAAGAACGCCGTTATAATGGGTCACTATTATACTCGTGACGAGATTCAGGATGTTGCCGACTTTGTAGGCGATAGCCTTGCCCTTGCACAGCAGGCGGCAAAGACTACTGCCGATATTATTGTAATGTGTGGTGTGCATTTTATGGCCGAGACAAACAAAATTCTATGCCCCGATAAAAAAGTACTTTTGCCCGACCTTAACGCGGGCTGCTCGCTTGCCGACAGCTGCCCTGCCGATGAACTTGCAAAGTTCAAGGAGGAGCATCCGGGATATAAGGTGCTTGCCTATGTAAATACCTCGGCGGCAGTAAAGGCGCACACCGATATTGTTGTAACATCGTCCAATGCAAGAGAGATTGTCGACAGTATGCCTGCCGATGCAAAGATTATCTTTGCTCCCGACAAGAATCTCGGTGGTTACTTAAATGCTGTTACAGGACGTAATATGCTACTGTGGAACGGTGGTTGTCACGTCCACGAGCAGTTCTCTGTAGAGAAGATTGTTGAGCTGAAGGCTGCTAATCCCAATGCTAAAGTACTTGCTCACCCCGAGTGCAAAAGCAGCGTGCTTGCCCTTGCCGACTATGTTGGTTCTACAGCTGCTATACTCTCTTTTGCTCAGAAAGATGAGGGTGATACATTTATCGTTGCAACCGAGAGCGGTATTTTGCACGAAATGCAGAAACGCTGCCCCGACAAGAGGTTTATTCCCGTTCCTCCTATGAGTGGTGGCTGCGCCTGCAACGAGTGTGCTTATATGCGCCTTAATACTCTTGAGAAACTATATAACTGTCTTAAATATGAGTGGCCGTTTGTAGAACTTGATGAGCAACTGCGCGAGAGAGCTAAACTCCCCATTGAACGTATGCTCGAAATTTCGGCCAAGATTGTTAAAAAATAGCAGACTATAAAAAATAGGAATATATATTACGTAAAAAAGGCTGACCAATCGGTCAGCCTATTTTACGTAATAATTGTATCTCTTTTACTTGTCGTAACGTTCGCGCAAAACTTTTATCATATCGGCAGTCATACTGTCGAGGTCGTATGAAGGAGCCCAATCCCACTCCTCGCGTGCGCAGCTGTCGTCCATCTTGTCGGGCCACGATTCGGCAATT
>JAGCKB010000348.1 GCA_017647725.1 Bacteroidaceae bacterium | reverse complement strand
TTTATTTATTTTTAAAGGGCGCATAGCGGGCTATGTAACCGCAAAAAAGAAAGAAACAGGCATTATTGAACATAAAAAACGGCGAAACTATCAGCTTCTGTAAGAAAATATTTTTTAGAAATTTAAACAGCTTCTTAAAATCATAAGAAAATGAAAAGTATATTCATTACATTCGATATATCTCACAAAGAAGATATAATAAATATGCTCGAGCATAACAACTGCCGAGGTTTCTCTTTCTTCGACCAGATGCAAGGACGAGGCAGTCGTACGGGCGACCCCCACTACGGTTCACACGCATGGCCCTCGATGTGTGGTGGTATAATCTCTATCGTCGACGACAGCAAGGTCGAGAATCTGTTGGCTGAGATTAAGAAGATGGACACCAATGCACCACAGCTTGGCCTGAGAGCATTTGTATGGAACATCGAACAGTGTTATTGATAGACAACAACTTATAAAGCATTAAGCAATGAATGGCAGTCATCGGTGGTGACTGCCATTCATTGCTTATTATTGGTGTCCGGTAAAACTTTTTCAGTCTCTCATTTAGAAGCTGTTTAAATTTATATCGTCAAGTTTTTATAGAGCAAAAATTGGATGTTTATTTATATTTTAAGGGCGTTTGTATGGTATTCCTTACTATTATTGGTTGAACATTCTAAGACAATTATCGTTAGGACGACGGATGCGCAGAATGCGTGCCAACTCAGGAGCCATAATATTTGCAGGCGTCATTGTCTCGAGCAACTGAGGTTCTACACCACCACCCCAAATAATCATAGGGAAAAACACCGAACTGCGACGCACCAGATTAGATGCCGATGCCACATCCTTAGCCATCTTCCATCCCGGCATAAGACGCAGCCATATATCTCCCGAACAGTTGGCATTATAACCATTCTTCACATACTGCATCTCGGGGCTGAGCAGACCACCTAAACGATAAATGGTAAATACATCCTCAACACCCTCTAACGATTTTAGAAACTCCACTGCGTGAGAAATAACATCTAATTTATCGAGTTGCATAGTCTCAATGAGACGACGGTTCATATAAAGTTGTGTATTGTGATACCCCTCGACATACTGTCCTTTGCCAAAGATAGCCCCAAGATATACATTCAGAAGAGCCGAGATGCGGTCGAGCTGTAAATATCCCGATGGCAGGCGATACTCCTCCTCATCACCCTCGCCCTCAACAACATATCCTGTAGAGGCTACCGAGATAAGTACATTCTCAAGTCCTATGCGGCTGTCAATTTCATCGAGTAATGCCGCAAGATTAAGGTCGAGACGGGTGTATATATCCTGTACCTCAATGGGACGGTTCTCCATAGGTACCGATTTATAGTTTCCTGCATAATATGTCACCGAAAGGAAATCGGGGATATCATCGAGTCCCATATTACCCGAGCGCAGACAGGCTATAGCCATTTCATTTACCTCGCTGTTTATGCAAGCACTTGTCTTGTAGTCGCGTACATCGTTTGTTCCGTTGAACGAGTAGCTGAAAGCCTTTGGTGCCTTCTCGCCGAAATTCTCATAGATCTCGGTTGGAAAAAAGGGTTTCCAATTAGCACCATTCTTACCTATCTTCTTATTGAAATCGGCAGCCCACGAAGGGAATTTTCCATAGTAGGTCGAACTGCACCAGAATCCTGTGTCATCGTTCTTCCACAGAACAACGTCCGCAGCGTGACCACCTGCCATAACAGCGACATCGCAATCGGGAGCAATGGCACATACCTGAGCTTTATTACGTGTGGCACGTTTCATCTCATCGGGAAGAGTCAGCGACCTTAATTTAGCCGGTGAAGCCGATTTATTGGTATATAATCCCTTGTAACGACTATCGTCGGTGCAGTT
>JAGCKB010000347.1 GCA_017647725.1 Bacteroidaceae bacterium | reverse complement strand
CAAAAAAGAAACAAACAGGCATTTTTGAATATAAAAAACGACGAAACCGTCAGCTTCTATATGAATATTTTTTTTAGAAATTTAAACAGCTTCTAAATACAGCACCAATCTCAAAAGATAGTACCCAGGCATATAGTAGATACAGACGTTTCACGTTTGCATTTCATTACTTTTTGTCTTATTTTTGTGTGCAGATGGCAATTTGTATAGTAAAATGAGAGAACTTAGCGAACCCGAAGCATTAAATAAAGCAGCAGCCTATTGCACAACCTGTGAGCGTTGTATCAGCGAGGTAACAGCAAAACTCGTTTCGTGGGGAGTAGCTCCCGTAGCACAGCAACGCATTATCGACAGGCTTCAGCACGAGAATTTCATCAGCGAAGAGCGCTATTCGCGTGCCTTTGTAAACGATAAGCTACGTTTCAATCGTTGGGGACGCATTAAAATAACCGCAGCGTTGCGCGAGAAACGTCTCCCCGGCAATCTTATTAAAAAGGCATTGGAACAGATTGATGATGAGGAATATATGAAAATCCTGCGCGAAGTAGTAGCGGCAAAACGTCGCGAGTTACGTGGAAAAGACGACTATGCCTCGAAGCAAAAAATCCTCCGCTTTGCAGCAAGTCGTGGCTTTGAACCGGCTCTTATTATGCAGACGATAAAATTCAGCCCCGATGAAATGGATTTCTGATTTAATTGATTTTATCTTGCCACGCCATTGTGCAGTGTGTGGCGAGGTGTTGTCGCGCAGCGAGCAAGAGATTTGCCTTAATTGTCTTCTTGCGCTGCCACTCATCGATGATGCCCACTGTACCGAGATAGAGAAGCTATTTTGGGGAATAGTACCTGTCGAGCGTGCAGCATCCTATTTCTATTATCGTAAAGGGTCGCCCTATAACAACCTGCTCCATCATCTGAAATACAAAAACCGACCACAGATAGGTGTTATGCTTGCAAAAAATGCGGCCACCGAGCTATTGACTAAGGGCTTTTTTAATGGAGTAGAACTTATTCTGCCTCTTCCATTGTCGAAGAAGAAAGAGCGTAGTCGCGGATATAACCAATGCGATTACATCGCCGAAGGATTATCGCAGGTTACGGGAATCCCTGTTGTACGAGGATGTATTACCCGTACCAAAGCCAATGAGACACAGACGCACAAGAATCGCCAGGAACGATGGAAAAATGTCGAAGGAATTTTTGCAGTCTCCAATCCCGATGCCGTTTGTGGAAAGCACGTCCTCCTTATAGATGATGTGCTTACTACCGGCGCCACCATTTCCGATTGTGCCCGCGCACTTGTCCGTGCAGGTTGCCGCGTTACAATATTTACTCTTGCCTATTCGCACTCCTTTTAATTAGAAAGAAGAATAAAGAGACATTTTTATTCAGCCTAATAACAAAGTGGATGACCCTTTATTCTTTCTGGGCCATCCACTCGATTAAACTATTGACTGATATTGTCATTTTACTTCGGATTCCTCTTTCATATCAATCTCCTTGCCCGAAGCATCGTAGAAATGATACTCCAGAAAAGCGAGGTCTTGATTGGGAATGACGCGTATTCCTAATCCGTATTTCATTTGCCATCTGCGGTACAATGATAAAAATCCTTTGTTAACGTAGGCGGCAACGTAGGGGTGTATGTGCAGTGTGAATTTGCGTACACCGGTGTTGTTGACCAAAGTATTAATCTTACTCTCAAGTGTGTCGGTAAACAGAATAGATGATTGCACTTTTCCTTTTCCGAAACAGGTGGGACATTTCTCCTCTACAGGCATATCGGTCACAGGACGCACCCTCTGCCGGGTAATCTGCATAAGACCGAACTTGCTCAGGGGCAGAATGTTGTGCTTTGCTCTGTCGTGTTCCATGTTTTCGGTCATTCGCTCGTAGAGTTTCTGGCGGTTCTCTGATTTGTCCATATCAATGAAGTCGACAACGATGATACCGCCCATATCCCTAAGTCTTAGTTGGCGTGCCAGTTCGTCGGCAGCAGCAAGGTTCACTGCAAGTGCATTATCCTCTTGTGTTGTTGCGTTGTTACGTGCTCTGTTACCGCTGTTTACATCTACGACGTGCATAGCCTCGGTGTGTTCAATAACCAGATAGGCACCTCCTTTGAACGAGACAATACGTCCGAATGAGGATTTAATTTGTTTGGTTATTGCAAAATGATCGAAGATGGGAAGCTCGCCGCGATAGAGTTTTACTACATCTGTTCTATCGGGGGCTATCTGCGAGACATAGTTCTTTATATCTTTCCATACATCGATGTTATTTACGTGTATGCTCTCGTACGATGGGTTGAATAGGTCGCGTAGCAGGGCTACGGTACGATCCGACTCCTCGTGAACGAGGGTGGGGGGCTTTGTGGCTGTTCGTGCTTTCTCGATAAGCCTCTCCCAATTCTCGACGAGCTGGCGAAGTTCGGTGTCGAGTTCGGCAACGCGTTTGCCCTCGGCTACGGTGCGCACAATTATGCCATAGTTCTTTGGCTTGATGCTTTGTAGTAATTGTTTGAGGCGTGTGCGCTCCTCGGGCGATTTGATTTTTGATGATACCGATACTTTGTCTTCAAAAGGTATCAGTATTAAAAAACGACCGGCAAATGATATTTCGCCTGTGAGACGGGGACCTTTTGTGCTTATGGGCTCTTTTGTCACCTGCACAAGAATCTCTTGCCCTGTTTGCAGTGCTTCGGAGATATTACCATCTTTTCCCTTCTCGGGCATTATAGATGCCTTTGACATTGGGAAACTCTTCTTGCGGTCGCTGATTACCTGTTTCAGGTATTTCTGTAGAGAGTAAAATTGTGGTCCTAAATCTAAATAGTGAAGGAATGCGTCTTTTTCGGAACCCACGTCCACAAAGCAGGCATTAAGGCCGGGCATAATCTTCTTTACGCGGCCCAGGTAGATGTTGCCTACCGAGAATGATGCGGTTTGTTCCTCCTTTTGAAACTCTACAAGCTGCTTATCTTCGGTGATAGCAATAGAGACTTCTCCGGGTTGAACATTAATAATGAGTTCGCTTGTCACAATTACTTTTATTTTGATTTAGTAGCTGTTTAAATCTATTCATTTGCATTAAGCAAACATTTTATAAACAACTTTTCGGTTGCAGGTCTCTTGTTCTGTGGGGCGAAACCTTTTTCCCCTGTAGAGTCAATACCTATTATAAATTTAAGGTTTGCGGGAACAATACACTTTAAAAGTGTTTTCTTAACACAAAGAACAAACTTGCTACATCTTTTTTTGTGTTCGGCAAGTTTGTTCTTTGTATTCATTCAGACATTTTACTTCTTGCTCTTATGTCTGTTCTTTCTCAATCTTTTTTTACGCTTGTGCGTAGACATTTTATGTCTTTTCTTTTTCTTACCGCTAGGCATAGTTAATAATGTTTATTAAGTTAATATTAAAATTATTTCTTTACTTCATTTACGAAAGTCTTTGCAGGCTTAAAGGCGGGAATAGAATGTGCAGGGATAATCAGTGTTGCCTTCTTGTGAATATCTCTTGCAGTTTTCTCTGCTCTCTCTTTAATGATAAAACTACCGAAGCCGCGCAGATACACAGGCTCGTGGTTCGATAATGACTCCTTTACTACATCCATAAATGCTTCAACGGTAGAAAGAACTACTGTCTTTTCAATACCAGTCTTTTTTGCAATTTCGTTAACAACCTCTGCTTTTGTCATTTTTCTATATATTTAATTTATAAGTGAATTGGCGTTTTTCATTTCGGATGGCAAATATATAGCTTTTTTTACTTATCCCGAAATTTAATTGCTTTTTTTTGTAGAAAAAACCTCATTTTCTTTATATTTTGTCGTTCGTGAGGTTGGTGAGTGGGGGATATGCTTAACAAACTATCGTTAAATTTCTGTTTTTGTATTTTTTGTAGTAAATTTGCGTCCGAAATAATTAAATAAATATATGTCAGTAAATAAAGTTATATTAATAGGAAATGTGGGCAAAGAACCCGATGTTCGTCATCTCGATCGTAATGTCGCTGTAGCCAATCTTGTCATGGCTACCACCGAACGTGCCTATACCTTGCAGAATGGAACACAGGTTCCCGAGCGCACCGAGTGGCACAATATCGTTTTGTGGGGCGGGCTTGCCGAGGTTGCTGAGAAATATGTTCATAAGGGCGACCGCATATATATCGAGGGTAAGATAAGAACAAATACATACGAGGATAAGAATGGTATCCGTCACTACCGTACCGAGATTTTGGCCGAGTCGATGGAGATGCTGTCGACACGCTCTGCTGCTATCGATGCTGCTAATGGTTGAATGTAATTAGAAAATAATGGATATTGATATTCTACCTCTGGCACAGTTGATTACTACACAAGCTCCGGATGCAGCTGCTATCGCAGCTCTGTTTGTTGCTGTTTTATTGCTTATGGTATCGGCTTTCGTGTCGGGTTCAGAGATAGCTTTCTTCTCGCTTACACAGTCGGAACTTGATGAATGCTCCGAGAGCGAATCACTCTCGGACAAACGTATTCTACATCTTGTAAATGACCCCGAACGCTTGCTTGCTACAATATTGATTGCTAACGATTTTGTTAATGTCGGTATTGTAATGTTGCTTAACTTCTTTTTTATGTCGGTGCTGACATTTGCTGCCCCCTGGGTCGAGTTTCTGGTGCTGACAGTGATACTGACGTTCTTGCTGTTACTTTTTGGTGAGGTGATGCCCAAACTCTATTCTAAAAATAATGTTTGGACTTTTGTGCATTTTGCGGCATCTCCATTGTATGCCTTGAGTCGACTGCTCACTCCTTTTTCGTCGATATTGTTGCGCTCGACACGCTTTACCGAGAGGCTTGTGAAAAAACAGAATATCTCACTTTCTGTAGATGAACTTGAACAGGCTCTTGAACTTACTGATACAAAGGAAATTAGCGAACAGAAAAATATGCTTGAAGGCATTATCCGTTTCGGGGATGAGACGGTAAAGGATATTATGACTTCGAGAATGGATATGGTGATGCTCGATATTCACGCTTCGTTCGATGAGGTGCTGCGTTGCGCTGCCGAGAATGCCTATTCGCGAATACCTGTGCACGGCGACCGTCAGGACGATATTCGCGGTGTGTTGTACATAAAAGACCTTATCCCTTATCTTACACGCGGTTCCAATTTCCGTTGGCAGACATTGTTGCGTCAACCTTATTTTGTGCCCGAAACAAAGAAGATTGATGACCTCTTGTGTGATTTTCAGACGGTACGTGTTCATATGGCAATTGTAGCCGATGAATTTGGCGGTGTTTCGGGCCTTATTACGCTTGAAGATATTGTCGAGGAGATTGTAGGCGAGATAAATGACGAGTTCGACGAACCCGATAGCAGCTATGAACGTATAGACGATAAGACTGTTGAGTTCGATGGACGTACCTTGCTCAGCGACTTCTATAAAATAATGGACCTTGATGCCGATGATTTTGAAGATTACGTTGGTGAGGCCGATACTCTTGCCGGGCTTCTTCTTGAACTGAAAGGGGAGTTTCCGCGTCTGCACGAAAAGATAACCTGCAACGATATTCTCTTTGAGGTAATGCAGAAAGACAAGCATCGTCTTGTGAGAATAAAGGCTACATTGCCCGTTGAAATAGAAAAACATGCACAAACGGAATAATTACAGTTTGTTGTTTAGTATTAAACAGTTATGCTTCGGTTTTGTTACATAGGGTAGCGACCGGAGCATTTTTTTATGTTTTTTTATTGTTTTTAATATTTAATCACTATCTTTGCTCTTGACCGTTCTTGTTTATCTATAAAAAAGAGTATGCTGAATGTTATAGTTCGTAGTGTTGCTACGATTATTATTGGTGTTTTGCTGGTTATGCATCGCGAGGCTATTTTGCCGATAATAGTCCAATGTGTCGGTGCAGCTTTTATTCTGCCCGGCCTTTTTGCTTTGGTTTCCTATCTGTTGAATAATAGAAAAGAGACAGTGCAAAAATGGCAACCTGCGGTCGTGATGTTGACATCGGTAGGAAGCATTGTCTTCGGATTGTGGCTATTGCTCTCGCCCTCGTTCTTTGTAGGGGTGTTAATGATGCTGCTGGGGGTATTGATAACGCTGCATGGACTGTATCAGATAACGGCACTGATTTTGGCGCGTAAATATTCATCGATGCCATTTGCAATGTTTATTATGCCGCTTACTCTTATTGTTTTAGGATTGGCGGTTCTTGTGAATCCGTTTGATGCAGCCTCTGTGCCATTCCTGCTGCTTGGCATTGGAGCTGTGGTTGGCGGTATTTCCGACCTTATAAACTCGCTCTATATAATGTACCGTCGCCGAAAATATAGGGTGGCTAATAATGAAACGGTGATTATAATAGATGATACTAATGAAATGACGCATTAGTAATTGACAGATATATTCAGAAATAATTATTAACGCAAAATAAAACACTATGAGACACAACGGAATTTTAATCAGATGCCTTTTGGCTGTTGTATTGTTTATTACAGTACACTCGGTTTCGGCGCAATCATTGCGTACAGGTTATTTTATGGACGGTAATATGTTCCGTTATCGTATGAATCCCGCTTATATGAGTGAGCGTGGTCACTTTTCTATACCTTTACTTGGTGGCATAGGGGTGACTACCGAGAGTAACTTGGGATTTGGTGACCTCTTCTACGACTCTCATTTGAATAATGGCGAGTATTTGTTCTTTATGCACAATTCTGTTGATACCAAAGATTTCCTCGGACGATTGGAGCAGAGCAACGATTTTCATTTGAATGCCGATTTTACACTGCTTTCAGCCGGTTTTAAGGCTTTTGGCGGATACACAACTGTTGATGTCACAATGCACTCTCGTGTATCAATGAATATGCCCTATGACCTTTTCCGCTTTATGAAAGTAGCCAATCCTATGCTTGACGCATTTGCCAACGGTCGTATACCTGAGCAGGATATGGGAGCTTCGTCATTTGATATCGGCGGTGTGATGATGAATACAAGAAACTATGTCGACCTCTCTTTGGGACATTCTCGTTCTATAAATAAAAACTTGACATTAGGTGCTCGTGCAAAGGTTCTTTGGGGATTGGGTTATGCCAATGCCGAGATTGACAAAATGAATATTGAATATGACAATATCGATAGTTGGAGTATTCAGGCGCACGGCTCGGCCAGTGTTGCGTTGGGCGGTGAGTTCAAAACACAGCAGAAGGCTGTCAATGGTGTTGACACTGAAGTGGTTAATGGATATCGCGGTGCAGAGCTTGGCATACAGGGAATTGGCTTCGGAGTAGATTTTGGTGCAATATATGAGTTTAAGGATAATCTGCTCGATGGACTTACCCTGTCTGCTTCGGTAAACGACCTAGGATTTATACGTTGGAAAGATGCCAAGAGTGCCGATATTGCCGGTGGCGAGTATTCGTTCGGCGGATTTAACCGTATGGGTATTATAATGGGTACCGAGAGTATAGATGAGCAGATTGACAATCTTACCGAGGACCTTGACGATTTCATTGCTATGCACGAGACCGAAAATGAGAATACAACAACAGGTATAGGCGCAAAATTGAACATCGGAGCCGAGTATGCAATGCCTTTCTATAAGAAACTAAGCGTCGGTGCTTTGTATACACATTGCTTCGATGATATATATTCTTACGACCAGACTTCGCTTGTACTCACTGTCTCTCCTCTTAAAGTGTTCGACTTGGCTTTGAGCAGTACTTTCTCGGATTATGGAACACGATTCGGCGCAATGGCCAATCTGCATTTTACAGGATTTAGTCTCTTTGTGGGTACCGATTGCTTTATGTCCGATTTGAGCGATAGTGATTATCCTCTTCCTAATGAGAATATGAACGCTAATGTTACTTTTGGCGTTAATATTTCGTTCCCTAAATTTAAAAAGTAATATACATTTATTGGGCTGAATAAAAAGAGTTGAAATTCCTAATTTTATTTAGCCTCAGGATTAATGGAACTGTAAACTCGTTGTTTTGTGTAACCCATCAATATTATGCACCGAAAAAGAGATGAAAAGTCCTTTTCGGTGCATTGTTTGTTCTAAAGAATGGGCTTACTTGATAAAAAGCCGGAAAAATGCATTTTTAACGAAAAAAAGTGTGCTCTAAATATTTAATTTTTCATAAAAAAATGGCAACTTTGCAAAGATGAACGAAATTAACGACTTTTTACAGCAACTTGTATCCCAAATATCGATCGTAGAGACGATAGTGAAGGGTCTTATCATAGGCATAGTGGCTTCGGCTCCTATGGGTCCTGTGGGTGTGCTTTGTATTCAGCGTACTTTGAATAAAGGTCGCATTTATGGTTTGGTAACAGGTCTTGGTGCTGCTATAAGTGACATTATATATGCTCTTATAACAGGTTATGGCTTGT
>JAGCKB010000346.1 GCA_017647725.1 Bacteroidaceae bacterium | reverse complement strand
TCAATGGATGGGGTGATGGCACCGCTTCCGGTTGCAAATTTTGCGGTCAGCTTTACATTAGGTACAACAATGCCGTTGCGCGATAGGCAGGCTGAAATAGGTAGCTTTATTGCTTTGAACGATTCGCCCTCAACGTTTACGGTGTTCGTAGTAAGTGCCATACCGCTGAATACGTTTATATATCCGTCGTACAGTTCGGCTGCAACATCAATATCCTTGCCATTGATTGTGGTGCTGAGGTTCAGGAATATCCAGGGTTCAACAGCCTCAAGACCTTTTCCGTATAGCTGAACAGCCTGTGTAAGGTTGCTGCTCTCTTCGGCTGCGCGACCTTTGTTCAGATAGTCTACACCTTTTGCTATTGCTTCGTTGCGACGGGCATCGGAGTTCTTTTTGTGCACCTTCTTGTCCAGTGTGTAGTAAACGTAATACTTATCGTTGCTGCTGTAGCTGTCCTTTAGCTCGGCTCCCTCTATCCAGGCGGCCATCTTGCTTATAATCTTGTCCTCGAATGGCTGGCGCGATTTTCCGTCTACATCTACTGTGTGAAGGAAAGACTCATTCTCAACTTTTGTGGCTACCTGCGATGCAATGTCGGCAAGGGCATTTTGCGAAGCAATCTTCATATAGTCATTATCCGATAGCTTTGCAACTCCTATTCCTATATACTCTTTGTCTGATACAGGACGCTGGGTAACCCACGCGGGTGCTTGCGCCATACATTGTATGGTCCCAAGCATAGCACAGAGTACAAAGAGTACTCTTGCTAATGTTAAGTGCTTGGTTCTTTTCATAATCATTCTATTGAGAGGATTGTTATAATGATATTGTTTCCTTCGGTGTTGAACTCGGTCTCAACGCCAAACTCATAGAGTGCATCGCACAGTTTGCTCGCAAATTTCTCGGCATTCATCTTTTTACCTCTGTCGTCGGCTTTCGGAATCAGTACATCGTCAAATACTGCCGATTCGTCGACAATACCCTGAACGTGATACTCGCCATCGTGTGCGTTGTCATCGAACCACTCCTGGATGAGGTCGGACAGGCGGCGACCGTTATTACATCTGTCGCGCATCGATACCATTGAACCGTTCTTAACCGAAAATTGTACTACTGCGCTCGAGGGCTCGTTGTAGTTCTTTACAATCTGCTCGAGGAAACCGGGGAGATAGTCGCGTACTGCGTATGAGCAGAGTGCAGTGATGTTGTTGGTGTTGAATTTATTTGTCCAGCTGTTCTCGGTTGCCCAGATGTTATCGGTTGCTGTCTCGTAGGCGGTGAGTATCACCGATACGCTTGAACCGCTTGAACTTATGTTTTTCTCAAGGTCGACAACTACATAGACATCGGCATCGGATGACATTAGCAACTGCTTGTAGTTTGATGTGGCTGCATCGGCTGCCTCTTCATACTGTGCGCGACGGTTGCTGCTGTTGAAGCTCGAAAGGAGACTCTCGGTCTCGATGTCAAGTGCTTCAAATCCTTTTTGTACCTCGCTGACTGCTGCGCGCAGGTCGCGGTCGTTCTCTAATATTGCCTTGTAGCTCTCGCCATCTTTCTTGAATGGCACTACCATAATCTTGGGCTTGGGTGTGAGACGTTTAGCCTCTTTCTTTGCTTTCTGCTCGGCATCCTTGCCGCCTGTGTTCTTCTTTACGTCGTTTATAAGTTGTTTCAAGCGTATTGTAACGCGATAGGTAGCCTGGTATCTGCCACCTACTTTCTTGGGTTTGTCAAGCTCTTCTGTCTCTATTACATAACCGACGTAGCGTGCAGCGCTGTTGAAGAATGAGTTTGTGTATGCGGGCTTGTCGTTATATACAAGCGGGTTGCCATCGTTTACTCCATCGACACCGCTGAACATCAATGTGTAGAAAAGTGATTTTATTGCATCGCTCTCCACACCTTTCTTGTCATCGGAAGCTCCGGCGGTGGTGAATACGCCATTTATGCCGCTCTCCGATTCAAATGTTACAATCTGAAGATAATCTTGGGCTTGTACACATACAGCACTCAGTGATACAGCCAGAAGCATTAATATCTTTTTCATTGCCATCTCTGTTTAAATTCAACGATATTGGTTTGTTAGAATGAGAATAGAGGTTCGGGAATAGATTTTATTTTCAGCAACTGGGTGTCGGGGTCGTTCTCGACATTCTCGAAATAGCGGTCGAGGGCTTTCTTTACCTCTTTCTCGCCTTTAGTTACTTTGCAGTTCGAAATCTCTTCGTCGGCTTCGGTTACTTTAAGTCGTCCAATCTCTTTCTCTATGGTTTTACCAACCTTTGTCTGTACCTCGTAAATTGCAAACCAATCGCCATCCTTCACACCTACATTGGTACCTAAATTTATATAGCATTCTACAACTTTGTCTTTCTTTGTTACAAAATCCTCGGCATAAATTTCGCCTCTTAGGGGGAACTCCTCGATAAGGAAGTTCTCAATGTCTGTTTTGATGCTGTTTATTGCACTTGTCTTTGCACCTTCGGCACTCGATGATTCGTCGAGCAGTTTACCCAGTGCTCCGCCCAAACCGGTTGGTGAGTGGTCAAATTTCTTGCTGGCAACGGTGGTGTTGTTGGCATAGTCAGTTACAGTGATGGAGTAGGTGAGTACGCAGGTATATGCGGTCTTGCCATCCTTTGAGTTCGATTTTACAGTGCAGGCGGTTACTGTTCCGTCGAGGATGTAGTTGTTTGCTTTTGTCACTTTTATCTCATTGCGTGCTGTCTCATCGTGTATTGCCGACTCGCTCTGACGGCGCTCCTCCTCCTCGGCGATTGAACTTATTGTAGCTGCGTCGAGAAGCTCGAAACGTTCTGTAAGGTTTAGAGCGCTTATGACTGCTGCGCGCACCTTGCTGTAGTCGTCTTGTGATACACCGTTGGCTTTAGTAAACTCCTTTACATACATTCTTGGCTTTTGTGCGTATGCGGTCATCGCGAATAGTGCCAATGCTATAAATATAATTCTCTTATACATAATTGTTGTGATTTAAATGTTGTTACTCTGGTTGAATGTCTCTTACTGTAATTTTGCTTTTGCCTCAGCGTGTCCCATATTAGCTGCCTTTTTGAAGTTCTGTCGTGCCATCATTGCATTTTTGCCAACTGTGCCACAGCCTGACTCATATATAACACCCAACATATAGTATGAATCGGCACTTCCCGATGCTTTGAATTTCTTAATAGCTTCGAGACCGTTGCCTGCTTCATAGGCTTTTATTCCGGCATCGTAGTTAACGTCGTTTTTCTTTACGGGTGCGGGTTCACTCTTCTTCTCGGGTGCAGGCTCGCTCTTCTTTGGAGTCTCCTGCTTTGCCTCTTGGACGGGCGCAGGTTCGCTCTTTTGCTCTTGCGGTGTCTGTTCTATTGTTGCAGGTGCCTCTGCAGCCTGGTTGTTATTTGTATCTCCACCGCCAAAAAGCAGATATCCGAGTGCTACTGCGACTACTATCAATACGATGATAATCAACTTGTTTGAACCTCCTTTATTGTTGTTCTGCGATTGTGTGTTATAGGCTTTACTGCTCATCTCTTTGGACTCTTGCTTTGGTTGTGGTTTTACGGGCTCGGGTGCGCTCTGCGGTTGTGGTTTTGCAGGTTCGGGCGCGCTCTGCGGTTGTGGTTTTACGGGTTCGGGTGCGCTCTGCGGTTGTGGTTTTGCAGGCTCGGGTGCACTCTGCGGTTGTGGCTTTGCAGGTTCGGGTGCGCTCTGCGGTTGTAGTTTTTCAGGTTCTGGCGCGCTCTGTGGTTGTGGTTCTATGGGCTCGGGTTCGTTATAATCCTCTACCTC
>JAGCKB010000345.1 GCA_017647725.1 Bacteroidaceae bacterium | reverse complement strand
TTTTTAATACTGTAATACAATTATATATAGCTCTTTTTGTTATACCTTTGCAAATGAATTGATAACATCTATTCGCAAAAATACACTGCTTCACATTAAATACAAAGAATATACAATGAAAATATCCCAAAATATATACAATATTCTATACCGCTATCCTCTCTCTCTTTTAACGATAGCAACTATAATTTATCTGACACTATTCTATAAGTCCGATGACCAAACACCCACTTTTCAGCATCTCGACAAAATAGTGCATTTTACAATGTATGCCGGACTATGCTCGGTGCTGTGGTTCGAGTATCTGTGCTCGCACAAAAGTATAAACTTCAGGAATATAACATTAGGAGCAGTAGTGCTGCCAATCCTCTTTAGCGGTGGCTTGGAGGTTGCACAGTCGACACTGACAACAACACGAAAGGGCGATATTTATGATTTTCTCTTCAACACACTTGGTGTATTAAGCGCTGTCGCCTTCAGCCTTTATGTCACGCGGCCTATTATAAAAAAATACCATCTTTACAAGAAACAAATAAAAGAGGATTAAGCGCTTAATCCTCTTCTTCATTTATATATGTCAGAGTCCAAGACTCTTTTAACACAATTTAATAAATAAGAGAGGATAATTTCATCCTTTCTTGCTACATTTGACAGATAAACACATTAAGAAGCTGTTTGATTTTTATTTTGGATTTATTTGAGAGTTATTATTGAGTAGATTTTCTTTCGCATTTTGCAGGGAATAGCGGGCTATTTCCAAAAAATAAGAAAGGAAAGATGCCGATAATAGACTCAAAGAAGCCGAAAGCAGCTTCGCAATGTAAGTAATATTTTTAATAAAATTCAAACAGTTTCTAAGTAAACCCTGTCTCCTTATGAGACGCAAATTTTTGTTTTATTATGAGAAACATCATTGCAACAGTCTGCGCACTCATTATGTCAATAGGCTATCTATCGGCACAAGATGTAATCATCTGTCGTAACGGCGATGAGATTACCTCAAAAGTCTTAAAAATCTCAAAGACCGAAATTGAGTACAAAAAGTGGAACAACCAAGATGGCCCTACATACACACTTGAAAAAGCCGAGGTATTTATGATTAAATACCAAAATGGTGACAAAGATGTGTTTAAAGAGACACCTGCCGTACAAACACAACAAAGCAACGAGCAGACGGGCAATAGTAACGAGCAGACCGAAGAAGCACCTTCCGAGCCCATTCTAGCTACACCTGCAGCCAATAATGCCGAGCTTATAGCGTCGTATAATAATGATGGGCACAAATACATTCCAAGATATCCAGATAAAAAGATAAATAAACCAGCGAAAACGATTATTGCTACATTAGGAGTAACCTCTTGCTCTATACTATCAACAGATGATATTGAGATTTCTTTATTGCCAATACAACATGAGATTCCTAATACATCAGGTCATGAAAGGATATTTCCTGTAGGGATAGAGAGTGATATACTTTGGGGACTCAAAGAAGAAAGCATAGGAGAAATACATCGTGGAGTCTTTAGGGATCAGAGCAATTTAAAATTTGCGATTATGATAAAGAATAAGACTTCACGCCCAATTTATATAGACAAAGCAACTTGTTTTGCTTATTACTCAAGAAGTAAGACCAGAAGATATTATGACCAACAGGAATACACAGTAACCGAAGGAGGTAGTTCAGGAACAGGTGCAAGCATAAATTTAGGTTCAGTTGCCAATGCATTAGGTGTTGGCGGTGCAGTTGGAGCGCTTGCAGGTGGTGTTAATGTAGGTGGAAACAATGAAAATTTCGGTACAGTGTCAAGAATATATAAAATGGAACGACTTCTAAAAATACCGGCCCATTCTTCTGTTGCACTATCCGAAGACAATTGTGAAGACCTCCCCTCAAACTCAAGAAAGCCTTTGCTTTTAATTACCGGTGCCTATGAGGATTTTGCTTTACCAAAACTATCTTTAAATATTGACGAAGAAATAGAGTTTACTGAAAACAACACACCCAAAAAAAATGATTATACAATAACATATTCATTTAACCAGGAGTTGACGAACTGTTTTGTCGTTAAATTCGGAGTATATTTAAAAGATGCATTTGGGGTTAAAGAATGGTACAAAAAATGTCATAATCGTATAAAATTATCGCCTAAAACCATTCCAATAGTAGAAGACGTAGAAAAAAAATCCATCTTTCAATATTGACGAAGTAATAGCGTTCATTCAAGATAAAAAAGTTACCCTTATTGGTTCTGACCAATAAGGGTAACTTTTTTATTAGAAGCTAATTCTTTTACCAATCTTTATAAGGGAAACGTGTGAGGTGTCCGTTGTAATATCGTGCCTCACCCGTAACCTCGCGTCCCAGGAACGGTGGACGCTCAAAAGCCTCATCCTTGCCCGATAGCTCAATCTCGGCAACCACAAGCCCCTCATTATCGCCATAAAACTCATCGACCTCGTAGGTGTGATTGCCACATTTTACCAAGTAACGACGCTTGTCTATCTTGGCATCGCGACAAAGCAATAGCAAATCCTCGGCCTCGGCAAGAGATATTTCGCGCTCCCACTCGTAGCGACTGAGGCCGCCATCCAACGAAGGGCCTTTTATGGTAAGATAGCCTCGTCCGTCACGTATGCGCACACGCACCGAGTTTCCATCAGCGCGGCAAATGTAGCCCTGCACAATGCGATCGCTGCTATACGCCATTCTACGATACTCGTCCCCTACAACGAGGAATTTCCTCTCAATCTCTACCGCCATGACGTTTTACTCCTCGCCACCAAACTCCATCAGATAGGCTTTGATGAAGCCATCTATTTTGCCATCCATCACACCGCCTACGTCCGATGTCTGATATCCTGTGCGGTGATCCTTCTCGCGACGGTCATCGAACACGTAACTGCGAATCTGTGAGCCCCACTCGATTTTCTTCTTTCCGGCCTCAACCTTAGACTGCTCCTCCATACGGTGCTGCATCTCCTTGTTGTAAAGAATAGAGCGCAACTGACGCATCGCATTCTCCTTATTCTTGGGCTGGTCACGTGTCTCGGTGTTCTCGATGAGAATCTCCTCCTCGGCACCTGTATAGGGGTCTTTATACTGGTAGCGCAGACGCACACCCGACTCTACCTTGTTCACATTCTGTCCACCGGCACCACCGCTTCGGAAGGTATCCCACGACACGCGTGCAGGTTCAATGACAACCTCGATACTATCGTCGACAAGCGGAGTGACAAACACCGAGCTGAAAGAGGTCATACGCTTACCCTGTGCATTGTATGGGCTTACGCGCACCAGACGGTGCACGCCATTCTCGCCCTTGAGATAGCCGTATGCGTAGGGTCCCTGAAGCTCAAGAGTAACGGTTTTTATACCTGCATCCTCGGCCTCTTGAAGGTTGGCAACCGCCACCTTATAGCCGTTGGCCTCGGCCCAACGCATATACATACGCATAAGCATACTTGCCCAATCCTGCGCTTCGGTACCACCTGCACCCGAATTTATCTTCAGCACACAGTCCATCTCGTCGGCCTCTTGACGCAACATATTCTTTAGCTCAAGCTCCTCGATAGATGCCAAAGCACGAGCATACGCTTCGTCCAACTCACTCTCATCGATAACCTCCTCGCGGAACATATCCATTGCAATCTCAACCTCCTCGGTGTTGTTGTTGACCGCTTTATAGCCATCTATCCAGGCCTGCAAAGCCTTTACTTTCTTCATTTGTGCCTCGGCAGCCTTAGCGTCGTCCCAGAATCCGGGAACCTGTGTACGCAGCTGCTCCTCCTCGACCTGCATTATCTTTTCGTCGATAGATAGATACTGCTTAAGTGCCGCTGTCCTATCCTTAATATCCTTTAATTGATCGGAAGTTATCATATTACATTCTATTTCTTTAGTTTCCGAGCGCGAAGATACAACTTTTATTTGAGATTAAAGAGAGACCCGAGCACCTTTCGACACAAAAGGAGGTTATTTTGTATGCAGAATGAAAAATGTTTCGTAACTTCGTGTCCGCAAAGCAGACAACGTCTAACGTATTACAGGGAATGGAGATTACACAACAGCAATTACAACAGGCAATAGAGCTATTGCAGGTACTCATCAGTACCCCGTCGACAAGCCGCGAAGAGAGCGATGCTGCCGACCGTTTGCAGACATTCATCACAAGGGGCGCTCCTTTCAGGGTGGATGTTCGCCGACACATTAATAATATATGGTGTATATCTCCCAATTTTGATGCCAACCGTCCCACCATACTGCTGGATGCACACATCGACACTGTTAAGCCCGTTACCGACTGGAGTACACCACCCTTTACACCCAAAATAGATGGTGACCGCATCACAGGACTTGGCAGTAACGACGATGGCGGCTCGTTGGTAGCGCTGTTGCAGGTCTTTTACACACTGTGCCAGAGTGAACAAAAATACAACATAATCTTCCTTGCTTCGGCCGAGGAGGAGGTATCGGGAAAGAACGGCATTGAGGCTGTATTACCGCTGCTACCGCCTATCTCTTGTGCTATTGTGGGCGAACCAACAGAAATGCAACCCGCCATAGCAGAAAAGGGGCTTATGGTGCTCGACTGCGTTGCACACGGCATAGCAGGGCACGCAGCGCGCAATAACGGCAAGAATGCCATATACGAAGCAATGCAAGATATCGAGTGGCTGCGCAGCTACAGATTCCCCGAGAGCTCGCCACTGCTTGGCGATGTGCGTATGAGCGTCACACAGATTAACGCAGGGACACAGCACAATGTAATCCCCGACAGTTGCTCTTTTGTGGTAGATGTGCGCAGCAACGAGTGTTATAGCAACAGCCGTCTGCTCGATATTATAAAGGAGCATACCCTGTCGGATGTAACAGCACGCTCGCTGCGTCTTAACTCATCGAGCATCCCCGAGAATCATCCCATTGTTAAACGCGCTGTAGAGCTTGGACTAAAACCCTTCGGCTCGCCCACTCTATCGAACCAGGCGCTTCTAAACATCCCTACGCTAAAGATAGGTCCGGGCGACTCTACTCGCTCGCACACCGCAAATGAGTATATCCTTATCAGAGAGATTGAACAGGGAATGAATACCTATCTTAAACTCCTTAACGGACTGACGCTGTAACACGACGAAGATTACCGCGCGTGAAACTCGTAACAGGTTTATCACTTTCGTAAATAACCTATACAACACCCCGGGTCGTTGTGTATATAAACAAAAAGCCTCTCAGTACTGAGAGGCTTTTTGTTTATATACACAACGACCCGGGGTGTTGTATAGGTTATTTACGAAAGTGATAAAC
>JAGCKB010000344.1 GCA_017647725.1 Bacteroidaceae bacterium | reverse complement strand
TAGGGCTTGAACCTAGGACCTCCAGATTATGAGTCTGTTGCTCTAACCAACTGAGCTAAAAGCCCGAGTATCTCTTTCTGAAATACGGTGCAAAGTTAGTGTAATTTACTTTACGTTGCAAGTTTTTATGCAAAAAATGTGTTAAACAGTATAATTTTTATTTTGCATAGTCAGGCTCTCTGTAGGCAAAGCAGGTTAATCCTCTTTCTTTTTTTTGTATATAACTCGCCGCTATAACTCCGCTTTTTTAGGTAGGCTGCTGTTTATTTATAGAGCATCCATCGCCACAACTCCTTCAGTGTTGGTTTTTTGCCGTGCATTAGGATTCCAACGCGGTATATTTTTGCTGCTCCCCACACTGTAACGGCAAAAGTAATATACAGCAGTATTAATGATACTGCAATCTCCCACATAGGTATGTCATAGGGGATACGTGCCATCATTACAATTGGCGATGTCAGGGGTATCATAGAGAACCAGAAGGCAACCTCGGATGTGGGGTCGTATATCACATTTATCATAATAATGAGACTGAGTATTATGGGTAGTGTGATGGGTAGTTGCAGCTGTTGTGCATCCTGTGGGTTATCTACCGACGAGCCTACGGCGGCGAACATTGCCGCATACAGTAGGAATCCGCCTACCATAAACAGCAGCAGTGTGCCGAAAATCTTTAGTATGTAGCCAATGTCGGCGAGTGTCAAGAGTGCCTGTAAGAGGTCGACGTCGGCATCGGGTGCCGCTGCTGCGGCCGAAGCGCCCTGTTGCATCATTGCTATTGCAGCTGTAATATCATCGGGTAGCAGTGCGGGCACAAGGAAAAAGCCGGCAATGAGTATTATCGCCAACCAGATGAGTATCTGAACAACGGCTACGCTGGCAACACCTAATATTTTTCCAAGCATCATCTGGAAGGGGTGTACCGAAGATACCATCACCTCGAGTACGCGGTTGTTCTTCTCTTCTATTACCGACTGCATCACCATTGCACCGTATATAATAAGGAACATATATAGCATAAAGCTAAGTACGTATGCTATTACGGTGGCTACAATGGATGAGGTTGCCGACTCTTGGCTCTCCTTGTCGGCATCCGACTTGAATGTCTGTAGCGATACCTTGATCTCAATCTGTGCCAAAATCTGCTGTATGTTCTCTATGTTATAGCTCTTTAGCTTCTCGGCCTCTATTATTGCCTCTATCTGCGAACATATTCCTGTCTCCAATCCTATTCCTACCGAGGTGTCGGTGTAGAGTCGGGCAGCGGTGGGGTTCGACATTATGTCGCTGCCTATGTGCAGTATGGCAAAATAGGCATCGGAGGGCAGTTGGCGCACTGTCTCAATGGGTATTTGAAGGTGTTCAAACTGAATCTCCTCGTTGCTGAAGAGTCGAGGGGCTATTATTCCGCTGTCATCAACAACTGCAATCTTTTTTGTTTTGCTGCCCGAGTAGGTCATCATAAGCGTGGGGGCTACCATAAGACCTATGATAAGCAGGGGAGTGAGCAGCGTGGTTATTATGAACGATTTTTTGCGTACTCGTTCGTTGAATTCGCGACCTATTATTATACCAATCTTATTTTTCATCTTTTTTATCTTTTTATGATGTTATAATGTTCCGTTTACGGCGCGGATGAATATGTCGTTCATCGAGGGGATGAGCTCGCGGAAGGAGCGTAGCTCGATGCTCTCGTTTGCAGCCGCTATAACCTCGCGCACTTGTGCGTCATTGGGAATACACACTTTTAGGGTGTTGTGTCCTGTTACGTCGCTGTTGCTGCCCATTATCTCGCATTTCCCTGCCAAGGCATTAAGCAGCTTTTCTTCGGCTCCTCGGTAGTCAATCTCGAAGATGTTGGCTCCGTGTCGGTGGCGGATTTCGTCGACATTGCCCGAGAGTATGTTCTTCGACTTGTTTATGAGTGTTATGTGGTCGCATATCTCCTCGACCGACGACATATTGTGTGTCGAGAAGATAATGGTTGCTCCCTTGTCGCGCAGTGTGAGAATCTCGCTCTTAAGCAGATTGGCGTTTATTGGGTCGAAGCCCGAGAATGGCTCGTCAAAGATAAGCAGCTTGGGATTGTGCAGTACGGTGGTGATGAATTGTACCTTTTGTGCCATTCCTTTGGATAGCTCGTCGACGCTGCGGTTCCACCAGTCACTAATCTCGAATTTTTCGAACCACTCCTTCAACTGTTTGGTGGCTTCGCTTTGCGATAGTCCTTTTAGTCGGGCAAAGAATATTGCCTGTTCACCCACTTTCATCTTTTTGTATAGTCCGCGCTCCTCGGGCATATAGCCAATCTTGTATATGTCATCCGGGGCAATGGGGTGTCCGTCGAATAGTACTTCTCCGCTGTCGGGTGCGGTTATTCGGTTTATGATGCGCAAAAGCGTTGTCTTGCCGGCACCATTGGGGCCGAGGAAACCGTATATCGAACCTTGAGGTATAGTGAGCGATACATTGTCGAGTGCCTTGTGGTTGGCAAAGCTCTTATTTACCTCTTTTATTTGCAGTATGTTCATCTTCTTCATTTTTTAAGGTCGGTGCAAGTTTACTGTTTTTTTTTGAATATACACTCTTAAACATATATTTTTTGATTACTTTCGCAGTTTGAAAAGCGATATACGCTTCTGTGTAACTTTGTAATTTTGATGGTTATGAAAAATAAGACTCTGATATTTGACTTGGGTGGTGTGCTGCTCGATATTTTTATCGAGCGCTCTTTTGGTGCTCTTATGGCGTTGGGAATGGATGCTGCTATCCTCAGCGAGAAGCGTTGTCTTATGGATGATATGATTCAGCGTTATGACCGTGGCGATGTCTCAACCACTGAGTTTTACTCTTATATTGCGCAAAATCTGCCTCAGAGTGTGCAGGCTCTGCCTCAAGAGGAGTTGCTGGAGCGCATACACGATATTTGGAATATGATGCTCGGTAGTTTTTCGCGCGAGAAGATAGAGTATATAAGAACTCTGCGCGAGAGGGGACATAGGGTTGTTATGCTCAGTAACACGAATGAGGGGCATTGGGAGACGATTGAGCGTATCTTTCGTTACACTGTGGGTGTGCCTTTGAGTGAGTTCTTCGATGAACTGTATCTCTCGTTTCGGATGAACTTGCGCAAGCCCGAGCCCGAGATTTTCGAGGCGCTATTGCGTAGCGAGGGTGTCGAGGCTGCCGACTGCATCTTTTTCGATGACTCACAGGAGAATTGCGACGCGGCTCTCGCATTGGGTATAGAGGCTGTGGTTATGCAGCGTAACGAGGCGTGGAATACTATTTCTATTCTTGAGTAATGGAGATTTTTACCGATATAGATAGTTTGGGATGTGTGCCATCGGCTGTAACTGTCGGCTCTTTCGACGGGGTGCATCGTGGCCATGTGGCTATGATTGCCGAGGCACGCGCGCTTGCCCAGGAGCGAGGATTGCCGCTGACGGTGGTTACCTTTGCCCGCCATCCGCGTCTGCTCTTTTCGGGGAGCGAACAGCCTTTCCTGCTTACCTCAGCCGATGATAAATTATCTCTTTTGGAGCGTGCAGGTGCCGACCGCTGTCTGTTGCTGCCTTTCGACCACGCTATGGCTTCGTTGACGGCAAAGGAGTTTATGCGCGATATCCTGCAACGCTGTTTGGGTGTGAGTATGCTTGCCGTCGGTTACGACCATCGTTTCGGTCGTCCACAGAGGGATGAGGGCATTGAGCAATATATTGATTATGGTCGGGAGATAGGTGTCGAGGTTATTCGGATGCACCCTTATGCCCCCGATGGGCAGAAGATAAGCTCGTCGCGTGTGCGAGGAGAGCTTGCTGCAGGCGATGTCGAGGCTGCTGCGCGTATGTTGGGGCGTAATTACTCGCTGCAGGGATGTGTGGTGCACGGCGAGGCATTGGGCCGACGTTTGGGCTTTCCTACGGCTAATATATCGCTCAAGGAGCCGCTTCAACTGCTGCCACTCGATGGTGTCTATGAGTGTGTTATAAGTGTGCGTCTTAACAGCTATCGCGGAGTGATGAACGTGGGGTGCAAACCAACGGTAAATGGCAGCTGTCGCACGATAGAGGTCTTTATCATCGGATTCGATGGGGATATTTACGGTGAGCCTGTTGTCGTGGAGTTTGTGCGACGTCTGCGTGGCGAGCGACGCTTTGCTGGGCTCGACGACCTGCGTGCACAGATTGAGAGTGATGTGAGGTGTGTGCGTGAGGGAACATCCTATTGATAAAGTAACTTAATAATTTTAAACTTAAAGAATATGTCAAACACTTCTAATGAATTATTATCAACAGTGTGGCGAGTGGTTAAATTGCCGCTCTATTATATGCTGTATCAGGGTATCTTCTCGGTGCTAGCAATGATTGCTTTGTTGGTTTATGTTGTGGCAAGTGGTGCTGTAAGTGTTGAAATAATTGCTAGTGGAAATCCCGAGGATATTGTGAGTGCTATAATGGCGGCTATTCCCGAGAATGGTATGGCTTGGGCCACTTCAGCCGGATTGTTCATGGCGGCATCTGCAATGCTGTGGCATCTCATATATTGGGGCTATTTCTCTTTTGGAAAGCAGCCTTTCCGTCAGGTGGGTGGTAAGGTTATGTTGCTCAGTATTATGCTTGTCTTTGCCGCTATGTTTATGTTTAATGTTTTGGCTCAGGAACTTGGTTTGTCCGATGAACTTTCCGAGGTAATTAAGCAGGTTTCTAATAATGTATTGGGATGCATAACTATTGCAGTGCTTGCTCCTATCCTCGAAGAGGTTCTTTTTCGTGGTGCCATTCAGGGGTATCTTATGCGTAAGTACAACCCCACAGTGGGTATTGTTGTAGCTGCACTTGTTTTTGGCCTTATACATATGAATCCTATTCAGATATTCTATGCTTTCTGTCTGGGACTCGTTTTTGGATGGATGTATTATCGTACTTGCAGTCTTATGCCTGTTGTTATTGGTCACGTGCTGAATAATTCGCTTGCTGTAATTACAATGATTATGGGCGCCGAAGAGGAGGAGGCTTTAATGTCATTGACCGAGAAGATTGCCATTATAGGTGGCTCTTTGTTGGCTGCCGTAGCGCTTATGTATCTTATCAACCGTTTGCAACCAGCTGTTCCCGTGCCCTGGAGAGGCGTTGAGGATACAGAGACACAAGAATAATTACGTTTACTGTACTCCCGATTACAAATTTAACCCGTCAATGAAATTAGGTCACGGGGGATGTTCGTTCATCCCCCGTTTCTTGAGTATAGGGATGTTCACATCCCGACAATAACTTCTGCCGGAATGGTTTATTGTTTTTTTGCATCTGGAGATGCTAATACTCGTAACCGTCGGATTAACAAAATCCGACGGAACGGCACATAATATAGAAGTAAGTTGTTACGGGGGATGTTTATTCATCCCCCGTTCCTGAGTATAGGGATGTTCACATCCCGACAATAACTTCTGCCGGAATGGTTTATTATTTTTTTTCGCATCTGGAGATGCTTATACTCGTAACCGCCGGATTAACAAAATCCGACGGAACAGCGACTGAAAAAGTTTTACCGGACACCAATAAAAAACAATAAAAACATCGACCGCAAGCGATTGTAGATTAAGCGAGTGCAGTGCTTCGGGCGATTAGAAATCGCCCCTACACGCAATGAAAACCAAAAGGTAACATACTCCCTCCCCTGCAAGAGGTTACACAAAAAAACAAACTG
>JAGCKB010000343.1 GCA_017647725.1 Bacteroidaceae bacterium | reverse complement strand
TTCGTGCCGACGAAAAGTAGGCAAAAGGCTCTGCGCACGGAAAATCTTAACGTAAAATGCTCACGATGTTTTTTGGGTGCTGCGGAACTCGCTGCGCTCAAACAGCCTCGCACTTAATCCAAAAAACATCTACCATTTTAGAAGCTGTTTAAATTTCTAAGAAAATATTCATATAGAAGCTGACGGTTTCGTCGTTTTTTATATTCAAAAATGCCTGTTTGTTTCTTTTTTGCGGTTACATAGCCCGCTATGCGCCCTTAAAATATAAATAAACATCCAATTTTTGATCTATAAAAAACTTGACGATATAAATTTAAACAGCTTCTAAATGAGAGACTGAAAAACTTTTATCGGACACCAATAAATAAAATTATAAAATAGAAGCCCATCCTGTCCCGTCAAATATAAAAACATTGCCTGCGGAGAATACCACAGGCAATGTCAAAGTTATCTGAAAACCTAAGAAATTTTTCCTTTAATTTCCAAAAGAATTTTTACACAACTTACTTATACTCCTCCCAGCTCTTTACAGGAATATCGTTAACATCAATCTTGCAGAATGCACGAATAAACGCGCTTGCCAGACGAGCATTTGTAATAAGCGGAATATTGTGGTCTATCGCCGCACGACGTATGCGGTAACCATTTGTAAGTTCGCGCTTGGTGTGATTCTTGGGAACATTTATGATAAGGTCGAAACGATGGTCGGCAATCATCTGCATCACATTGTTATCGGCATTAGGTTCCTCATCGGGCCACATAACGGGCTGTGCATTAATGCCGTGCTCGTTAAGGAACTTAGCTGTACCCATTGTAGCATAAATATCGTAACCCTTAGCAGCGAGTACACGTGTAGAATCGAGCAGGTCGACCTTCGATTTTGCAGCACCCGACGACACCATTACACTCTTCTTGGGAACAGAGTAACCAACGGCAATCATAGCGTTGAGCAATGCCTCCTCGAAATCATCGCCAATGCAACCAACCTCACCAGTCGATGACATATCAACACCCAATACGGGGTCGGCCTGATGCAGACGGCTGAACGAGAACTGCGAAGCCTTTACACCAATCCAATCGATGTCGAATGCCGACTTATCGGGTTTGCTGTAGGGAGCACCCAACATTATGCGTGTAGCAGTCTCAATGAAGTTACGTTTCAATATCTTAGATACAAATGGGAACGAGCGCGAAGCACGCAGGTTACACTCAATAACCTTAACCTCATTGTTCTTGGCAAGGAACTGAATATTGAAAGGACCCGAGATATTAAGCTCCTTGGCAATGCGACGGCTTATTTTCTTTATGCGACGTGCAGTCTCGAAGTATATTTTCTGTGCAGGGAATACGAGTGTTGCGTCGCCCGAGTGCACACCGGCAAACTCGACGTGCTCCGAGATGGCATACTCAACAACCTCACCATTCTGTGCCACAGCGTCGAACTCAATCTCCTTGGTCTCCATCATAAACTGCGATACAACAACAGGATACTCCTTAGACACCTCGGCAGCCATTGCGAGGAACTCTTTCAGCTCGTCCTCGTTGTAGCAAACGTTCATCGCTGCACCCGAGAGGACGTATGAGGGACGCACAAGTACGGGATAACCCACCTTCGCAACAAATGCCTCCATATCCTCAAGGCTGGTAAGCTCTTTCCAAGCAGGCTGGTCGATGCCAAGCTGGTCAAGCATTGCCGAGAATTTATGACGGTTCTCGGCGCGGTCGATAGAGAGAGGCGAGGTACCAAGAATGGGTACCGACTGACGATGCAGTTTCATTGCAAGGTTATTGGGAATCTGTCCGCCAACCGATACAATCACACCACCCGGCTGCTCAAGGTCTATAACATCGAGTACACGCTCAAATGATAGCTCGTCGAAGTAGAGACGGTCGCACATATCATAGTCGGTAGAAACAGTCTCGGGGTTGTAGTTAATCATAATTGACTTATAACCCAACTTACGTGCAGTCTGAACAGCATTTACCGAACACCAGTCGAACTCAACCGATGAACCGATGCGATAGGCACCCGAACCAAGAACCACTACCGACTTATCTGTCTTGTAGTAATTAACGTCGTATCCGCTTACCGCGTATGTCATATAAAGATAGTTTGTCAATTCGGGATGCTCCGAAGCAACAGTGTTAATGCGCTTAACGGCAGGCACAACGCCCATCTCTTTACGCTTGCTGCGTACCTCGAGCACACTCTGCTCCATATTCTTGCCCTCTTTTATTACAAAACGAGCAATCTGGAAGTCCGAGAATCCAAGTTCCTTCGCCTTACGCATTACCTCGGCAGGAAGCTCTTCAAGACTGTTGTAACCCTCAAGAACAGCTTTATAGTCTACAATATTCTTTAGTTTACCCAAGAACCAGGGGTCAATTTTTGTAAGCTCGCTGATGCGCTCGATAGAATAACCCTCCTCAAGAGCGCAGGCGATAGAGAAGATACG
This sequence comes from Bacteroidaceae bacterium, assembly GCA_017647725.1. GTDB lineage: Bacteria > Bacteroidota > Bacteroidia > Bacteroidales > Bacteroidaceae > HGM04593. Next base: position 4,809 of record JAGCKB010000343.1, on the reverse strand, counting down.
CAGGTCGGTGGGGTTGGCAAGTTCCTCGTCAAGATTGTCGAAGTGAACGTGCTCGTTACCAACGAATCCGTGCATACCCTGTCCAATCATACGCAGACCCTTCTGAATAACCTCCTCGAATGAACGACCGATAGACATAATCTCGCCCACCGACTTCATGCTTGAGCCAATCTGACGTGATACGCCTGCAAACTTTGTAAGGTCCCAACGAGGAATCTTACAAATGAGGTAATCGAGTTCGGGAGCCTTATATGCACTGTTGGGAGTACCCATCTCACCAATCTCATCAAGAGTATATCCAAGAGCAATCTTGGCTGCCACAAAAGCAAGGGGATAACCTGTAGCCTTTGATGCAAGAGCCGAAGAACGGCTAAGACGTGCATTAACCTCAATTACGCGATAATCATTTGTCTCGGCATTGAAAGCATACTGTATGTTACACTCACCCACGATACCCAAGTGACGTATTGCCTTAACCGAAATCTCCTGCATAAACTTCACCTGTTCGGGTGTGAGTGAACAGGTGGGAGCAACCACGATTGACTCGCCTGTGTGTATTCCCAGAGGGTCGAAGTTCTCCATGCTTGCCACTGTGAAGCAGTGGTCGTTGGCATCGCGAATAACCTCGAACTCAATCTCTTTCCAACCCTTGAGCGACTCCTCGACAAGAATCTGATTCGAGAATGTGAAAGCACTCTCGGCCAACTCCTTGAAGCTTGCCTCGTCGCGGCAGATACCGCTACCAAGACCACCCAGCGCATAAGCCGAGCGCACCATAACGGGGAATCCTATGCGATGAGCTGCTGCAATGGCATCTTCCATTGTCTCAACCGCCTCGCTTACAGGAGTCTTCATAGGAATCTCATCCAATTTCTTTACGAAAAGGTCGCGGTCCTCGGTATACATAATAGCCTCTACCGATGTTCCAAGTACCTTTACGCCATACTTCTGCAATATTCCTTTCTGATAAAGTTCGGTACCGCAGTTCAACGCTGTCTGTCCACCGAATGCCAACAAAATACCGTCGGGGCGCTCTTTCTTTATAATCTCCTCGACATAGTGTGTGTTTACCGGCAGAAAATAGACTTTGTCGGCAATACCCTCTGAGGTCTGTATTGTAGCCACATTGGGATTGATTAGCACCGACTGAATACCCTCTTCGCGAAGCGCCTTCAAAGCCTGCGAACCCGAATAGTCGAACTCACCGGCCTGACCGATACGCAGTGCACCCGAGCCCAACAACAAAACTTTTTTCAGTTTCTCTTTCATACGTCTTTTATTCTTTTGCACGGAACCGTAGTTCCTTGTAACATTAATTTCGTCTAATGTATTAATATAATTTCACATTTTGCGAAGATAGGAAAAAAGTTGGAAAAATTCCCAAATCTTTTCAACAATCTTTTATCAAGGAATTTATTTTTCTCATTCCTTGCTCTATCCGAACATTCAGTAAAAAGGCTTTGAAACCCGAAAAGAGGTTTCAAAGCCTTTTATTTAATTATTAACATTCTTAATGTATTTCTCGTAATGCTCGACAAATGCCCTGTTCACCAGCATATTACCACCGGGAGTAGGATATTCGCCACTGAAGTACCAATCACCAAGATGGTTGGGGCAAGCCTCGTGTAATCCGGTGAGACTTTGGAAGACAATCTCAACCTCGGCCTTCAGATGCTTGGGACGCAGAATCTCGGCAATCTTATTCGATATTTCATCGGCTGTAAAAGGTTTATAGATGGCCTTTGTACAGTTTTTCATCTCGGCAAGCGGTTTTTTAAGTTCCTCGACACAGGCAACGTATGTCTCGTTTACGATGTTCATCAATCCTCTATCCTGCAATAGTTCAAGAGCAGCGAAGAATGCCACGAAGTGGTCGAACTTCTCCATATCAATACCATAATAGTCGGGGTACCTTATCTGCGGACTCGATGAGACAACGACAATCTTCTTGGGTTCAAGGCGGTCGAGGATGCTGAGAATGCTCTCGCGCAGCGTTGTTCCACGCACGATACTATCGTCTATAACCACAAGGTTATCAACACCGGGATTTATTGTGTCATAGGTAATATCGTACACGTGTCCTGCCAGGTCGTTACGTTTGTCGCCTGTAGTGATAAAGGTACGCATCTTGATATCCTTGTTAGCCACTTTCTCCTGACGTATTCTCTTCGAAAGAATCTGTTGCAGTTCCTCTGTTGTAAACTGTTTACCCGAAGAGAGCTCTTTTATCTTCCACTCGTCGAGATATTTACCCATAGCCTCAACCATTCCATAGAATGCCATTTCGGCTGTATTGGGAATAAACGAGAATACGGTATTATCAAGGTCATAATCAACCGCCTTAAGTATCTTATCAAGGAGATTTGCTCCAAGCATCTTTCTCTCCTTATATATATCGCCATCGTTTCCGCGACTGAAATAGATGCGCTCAAACGAACAGGGCAGGAATGCCAGCTGAGGAAGAATCTGCTCTACGCGCAACTCTCCGTTTTTATTCATTATGATAGCTTCGCCCGGCTTCATCTCAATAACCTGCTCGGCCTTGAGATTCATTGCAGTCTGAAGTGCGGCACGCTCGCTCGCCAATACAAATATCTCGTCGTCGGCATACCAATAGGCGGTACGAACACCCCAGGGGTCGCGCATTGCAAACATCTCGCCACTACCTGTGACACCGCACAACACGTAACCACCATCCAAAAGCGGAGCCGATGTTTTGAGCACGTTGGCAATATCCATACGATCCTCTATCGACGTTGTAATATCCATTCCTGTTATTCCCTCGGCCTCGCACTCTTTAAATACGCGCTCTACCTCTCGGTCGAGACGGTGTCCCATAAGCTCCAACAATATATATGTATCGGCATATACTCGCGGATGCTGTCCGTGAGAAACAAGTTCTTTGAAAACGTCGTCAACGTTTGTTATATGGAAGTTTCCACACAGAGCAAGGTTCTTGGCACGCCAGTTGTTACGACGCAGATAAGGATGCACATACTGCAATCCTGTTTTTCCCGTTGCACAGTAGCGCAGGTGTCCCATATACAGGTCACCGGCAAAGCTGAAATTTTTATAAGCATATTCGGCATCGCCACGCATCTCTACGGGATGCTTTGTGATACTCTTCTCGGCCTCGGCAAAAACCTCGGATATAGCGCCTGCACCCTCGGCACGCTCGCGGAACATATAATCTTCACCGGGGTTGGCTTTCAGTTTCACGCAAGCGATACCTGCGCCCTGCTGTCCTCGGTTATACTGTTTGTTCATCAACAGAAAAAGTTTGTTCATACCGTATGCCCAAGTACCATACTTATCGTTATAGTAGCTCAAAGGCTTGCGCATACGAATCATTGCAACTCCACATTCATGTAATAACGGCTCCATAAATATATTTTTTATAATCGGTCTCTTAACTATTTAATAATCAAAAAAAAAGGTCGTTCCACAAACGTGAACCGACCACATAATATAACTATATAACATTTTGGCATACAAGCGATATACTATACGATGTGCTTAGGTTCTTACCCATAGCACAAGCAAACGATAATATATTCTGCTGTTTTCGCATAGTACTATTTATTAACATTCATATAGTTCTTTGAACTGCTTCAATAGCAGCACTTGTAAAATTCGAGTACAAAGTTATGAAAATTAATTCTACCTGCAAATATATTTTCAAAATCATTTACATAAAAAATAAGCTGTAAAAATTGTGACAATATCAATTTATCACTATCTTTGCGCTGACACGCGAAAAATAAAAATGCCAAATTAGCTCAGTTGGTAGAGCAACTCATTCGTAATGAGTAGGTCTGGGGTTCGAGTCCCCAACTTGGCTCAACGTTTCACAGGCAGGAGGGTGACCCAAAAGCGATTAATGGGTCATCCTCTTTCTCATAAGATTAACAGAAAGAGTAATCTCTTGGGATAACTCTCTTATTAATATAATAGAATAGATGTTCCAATTCAAGCAGTTTACAATAAGACAAGAGCGTTGCGCAATGAAAGTAGGTACCGACGGCTGCCTTCTTGGCAGCTGGGCCGATGTATCGCAATGCAAACGAATACTTGATATTGGAACAGGAAGCGGCCTCGTTGCCATAATGTGTGCACAGCGCAGCAATGCCGCCATCATTGGAGTCGAGATTGACAGCGAGGCTGCAGCACAAGCAGCCGAGAATGTTGCACATTCGCCGTGGAGCAACCGCATAGATATTATCAACTGCGACGCTCTCGAATACAGCAGCGCCGAGCCGTTCGATGCCATTGTCAGCAACCCACCGTTTTTCAGCAGCAGCCTGAAATGTCCCGACAAAGCACGCACCTTTGCCCGTCACGACGACTCGTTGTCGTGCTCTTCACTTCTTAAAAAAGCATCCGAACTACTTTGTACAGGCGGAACACTCTCGGTTGTCCTACCCCACGACGTTCTCGGCACTTGGTGCGACGAGGCACTGTTCAAAGGATTATCGGCACGACGCATCACGCGAGTACGCACCCTTCCCCACAAAGCCGCAAAAAGAGTTCTTATAGAATTTGTAAAAGGAGCGCACCCACTGCCCACCGTCAACGATTTTACCCTTGAGGAGACACCCGGCAGCTATTCCCCCGAAGCCTGCGAGCTACTGCGCGATTTCTATCTTAAGATTAAATAAAGGATTTATTGGTGTCCGGTAAAAATAGAATAATTTAGGTCACGGGGGATGTTCGTTCATCCCCCGTTCCTGAGTATAGGGATGTTCACATCCCGACAATAACTTCTGCCGGAATGGTTTATTATTTTTTTGCATCTGGAGATGCTTATAC
>JAGCKB010000342.1 GCA_017647725.1 Bacteroidaceae bacterium | reverse complement strand
GGTCGTTAGGCCTACGTATAGTGTTAAATAACAACATAGTCCTGTAAGGACGAAATTATATTCTCTTGATAATTGTTCCTACTTTTGCCCTTTCAGGGCTATCGCTATTATAATTGCTGGTCAAATAGATTATGTCAGGCTGTTTTTATGGCATGGGACGATTTTGTACCTGCTATAAAAATAACTCATTGCGTGTAGGGGCGATTTCTAATCGCCCGAATTATAGTAGGTTACAGGTATTTATTTTAACTTATTTATTTCCTTTTGTAGTTGTTCCAAGAATTTTGCTCCATGCCCACCATCCATCTGTACGTGGTGAAATTGGAACGATATCGGTAATGTGGTTTTGAACCATCCTTTGCGATATTTCCCCCACATCACCATAGGGTTGCAGAATTTGTCGGTGTATTGGTTTACTATGCAGTCGAGCTCGGTCTCTATCATTGCCGATGTTCCAACAATCATATAATCCTCCAAAAAGATACTTTTACACTCCTTGTATACCTTTTGCGTTAGCCTGTTGTAATTCTCGGCAAACTCTTGCGTGTCATTGGTAAATGGTATGTCGCAGGAGGATATTCCTCCATTCGCGTTATTTACTATTACGTTTATGGCAATGTGGTCGTAATGGAAAAGCTTGTCCTGCTCGGGTAACAGGTAAAACTCTTCGATAGCGCTTGCAGCTTTTCCTATGCACAGGCAGAGTAGGGCATTGAACTTTATTCCGCTCTTTCGGCTTATCTTTATAATATTGCTTACGTCAAATGTCTTAGTTAGTGTCACCATTGGCATTGGCGATGACATCCAAAGCGAGAAAGCATCGGCTCGAGGGCTCTGTTGCGGGTCTATTTCTCTTTTCATATTTATTAAGCTGAGTGTGAGTTGTGGATGTTTTTTACTCAATCTCAATGTAAAGAGGATGACCCATTTGTTTTGGGTCACCCTCTTTGGTTTTAGTTGTTATTTGAAGTTGAAAATTACTCCTCGAATCCGTTAGGATTGTTCTTCTGCCAGTTCCAGCTATCGCGGCACATATCCTCGATACCAAACTGTGCTTTCCAACCAAGCTCTGCCTCGGCCTTAGCAGGGTTACAGTAGCAGGTTGCAATATCACCCGGACGGCGGGGCTTGATAGCGTAGGGAACGGGAACACCGTTTGCCTTCTCAAATGACTTAACAAAGTCGAGTACCGAGTAACCGTGACCTGTACCAATGTTATAGATTGCAATACCCGTGTTGGCAACAATAGCCTTAAGTGCTGCTACGTGAGCACGTGCAAGGTCTACAACGTGGATGTAGTCGCGTACACCTGTACCGTCGTGTGTGTCGTAGTCGTCACCAAATACACCAAGCTCGGCACGCTTGCCTACTGCAGTCTGTGTGATATAAGGCATAAGGTTGTTGGGAATACCGTTGGGGTTCTCGCCGATTGTACCGCTCTTGTGTGCGCCAATGGGGTTGAAGTAACGAAGAAGAACGATGTTCCACTCGTTGTCTGCCTTCTGAATATCCATAAGAACCTCCTCGAGCATCGACTTTGTCTGTCCGTAGGGGTTGGTGCACTTGCCTTTGGGACACTCCTCGGTGATAGGAATGATTGCAGGGTCGCCATAGACTGTTGCACTTGAAGAGAAAATCATATTCTTGCAACCGTTCTTGCGCATTACGTCAACGAGGACGAATGTACCGTTCATATTGTTCTCGTAGTACTCAAGGGGTTTAGCGCAGCTCTCACCCACAGCCTTGAGACCGGCAAAGTGGATACAAGCGTCGAACTTGTGCTCGTCGAATACCTTCTGAAGACCCTCGCGGTCGCGGATGTCTACCTTGTAGAAAGGAACATCTTTACCAATGATTTTTGCAACACGCTTCAATGAAATGGGAGAAGAGTTGTCAAGGTTGTCAACTACTACTGCCTCGTGGCCTGCCTCGGTAAGTTCAATCAAGGTGTGGCTTCCGATGAAACCTGCACCTCCGGTTAGTAGGATTTTCATTTTTGTTTAAATTTATAGTTTGTATTAATGAATTTCAAACAATATGATACAAAGTTAAATATTCTTTTTAAGAATACAAAGGTCTTGCTGTTTTTTTGTGGTAGTTGCTATTCTATTGTTGTATAAAGTTCTTTTTAGGTGGTCGCAATGGAACGATGAATGTAGAAGAAATGAAGAAAGAAATAAGTCTTTGTAAATATAATTTATATTTTTTTGTCATAATTGAAATTAGTTTTACATTTGCAAACTTAAATTTATTAAAGAGATATTCTTGTTATATATTGGATATAACTATTTTAGCTGATAAATTCGCGGCATATTTTGTACCCATATTTTAAGACATATATAAAGCAGAGTCCTTTTATCCGGTGCTTTATAATGGGTGTATATGTGAGTTTTAATTTGGTATTTATAAAATGGAATTATTATGAAAAGATTTTTTGCTTTATTGCTTTTATTGTCGGCAATGGTATGTGCTAATGCACAAGTGTGGTATTATGTAGATTCTAAAACAGATATATCTACAGCTTCTTCCTCAAGAGGAGGTAATGGACATTATATTGTTGTTATTGTTAAAGACAGTTACGGTGACTTATGGATGATTCATGAATATGGTGATGATAGTCTAAGTGCTTTAGGGAAAATGAAAGATGCTTTTTCTATAGATTCAAATTTCTATGTTAATGCATTTAATTATTCGGAGCATCCTAAAACATACATAAACTTTCAATATACAACAGACTATAATAACCGAGTTTATACAGAAAGTAGAATGAGTATATATCCGGGTGGATTAAGGAATAGATTCAGTTTTATTAAACTGAGGTATATAGAGACTATGCAGAAATGTTATATATATGAGTATAAACATGGAACAAAATTTCAAGTTGCAATAGGAAAAGATTTCCAGACTATAATAACAGACCCTGATACTTCCAGACCGCTTTATTTTACAAACTACTCGCCAAGTGATTTTATTTCACATAGAAATGCCGATGATTTGTTTTAAAAAACTATTGTAATGAAAAAGGTAATTGCAACTATATCGTGTCTTATGTTAGTGACGTTGGCTTTGAATGCTCAGACTTACTATTATAAGATATGCAGTTTTACTCAGGGTGGTGCAACATATACAAATGTCTCCGGTGGTCAGTTTATTACTTTTCGGGGTGCAATGTGTATGGAAACCGATGCTAAGGGAAAACCTTGTGGCAATGGAACTTTGCAGCGCACAATACAGAATAAAGATTTATACATAGGAAGTTCTTTTTGGGGGCCCAAAACAAAATTTGTGTTTAGCAGTGACCGTTCTTCATTAAAAGTTACTGCACCCGATGGAGCTGTTTATAGTTATCAACGCAGCAATGCTCCGCAGGGGGTTACAACCTCTTCTTTAATTAGTGGAGGAAATGGTGGTTCGGGAGGTGTATATGTAACAACTCCGGTTAATTCCTCGGGTTCGGGTGCTGCATCACACTCATCCTCTTCGTCGGGTAGTAATTATAAGAAGACAGAGCATCCAAAGAAATGTCAGCGCTGTCTTGGTAGCGGAGTATGTCCAAAATGTAGTGGAAAAGGGACATATAACAATATGGGAGCTGGCGGCTATACCCGTTGTCCTTCTTGTGGTGGTACAGGAAAGTGTACTATGTGTCACGGTAAGGGCACCTACGGTAGTGAATGGTATTGATTGCTACCATTGCAAAGGAGAAAGTCGCACAATATTTGAAATGTGCGACTTTTTTTTATTTAACACTTCTTGTAGTTGCACGGTATAAAAGCAATTGTACGTTGTCGGAGGCAAAGAGTGCGATTGATTAAAGTTTATTAGACTATCGGAAACGAAATTCCTTGTATTAGTTTAAAATATTGAGGATTTATGTTACATTTGCACTTAAGAAACGATGCAAAGTGTAGAGGGTGCTTTGCTGTATAATTATTAATTTAAAGTATTTAAAGTAATTATATAGTAATTTACGCAAGGTTGTCATTTCGACTACTATATATGGGAGGAGAAATCTCTATAAAGAATTATTAGATCTCCCACACACGTTCGAGATGACAATTTTTCGTTAGGGATGATACTCTTTGCATTTTGTGTAATTTTGTTGTATAATTATTTTAAATAAATTGCCTATGTAACATTGCGTATCTTGGTACGTACATTTTAAGAAATATATGGAAAAGCGTTTTTAGCTTTATTCTGCGTTCCCTAAAGTTTGGCGACTATAACGGATGAACCAATAAGAATATAGCGAAAATGCTCGTGCTTTTTAGTGCGGGCTTTTGGTTATTCTGTTGGTTAAGGTTACGCCAAACACCTTGGGACGCGGATACATCAAAAGTTCCGCGCTTTTTTATGTGCGAACTTCTCAATACTATTGAGTTGATTGGAATATTTCGGATTAATTTAATTAGTAATACTATGAAACTTAAGATAAGAAAATTATTACAGTTATTGTTAAGCTTTTGCTTGACAGGACTGCTTGCAGCCTGTGTAACCCGAGACTTACCTAGATATGTGAATTATATTTCATTGAGGCCTAAGTATGAGCAACCTACTAAAGAAAATCCTATACCGAAAGAGGCAGAGATTGTCGTTGAATACAATATAGACCCTGATGGCTATTTTACGCCGATAGTACACAATAGAACGTCTAACATTATGATTTTAGATCAAACACAATCGTTCTTCTCAAATACTGATGGAAAGTCGATTTCTTATTTCGATTCTACAGTTAAAACAACATCAACGACAGATATTTCGTCACAATCTAAAGGGGTTTCGGTTAACTTAGGTTCAGTCGCCAATGCTTTAGGTGTCGGTGGTGTAGTTGGAACGCTTGCTAACGGTGTTAATGTAGGTGGTTCGGGAACCACAGGAGATGCAAAGACAACTACAACATATACAGCGGATAATCCACGAGTCTCTGTTCCTCCGATGGGCAAAGCAGAAATGTCAAAAAGATATAGAATCGCAAAATTTGAAGAAGCATCTAATGATATACGTAAGATTCTTTATGGAGAAACGGCACAAAATACATCGATTTTAGGAAGTGACTTTGTGTCGCAATTCAGTATCTGTATTTCATATTCAATCGATGGAGGTAAAACTTTTGATAATATAATAACGGATTTTTATATAGATGCATATATGAATGTACCTGTTAAGGAAAAGAAGTTTGTGAAGTTGGTAGACGAAACATTGCATGAAATGGAACAGAGCAAGCCTAATATGTATAATGCTTATAGTTGGATTTTGATGTTTAGGGGATACAGAAATGATAAATATATCAATTATCTGAATAAATTAACTACAATATGGGACTATCAATAAAAGAATGATTATGAAAAGTGTATTGAAATATATAGTGTTATCTGTGTTTTTCTGTTGTTTATCTTCTTGTGGAGGGTATCAAAAAGTAATAATGAAGGGAACTCCCGGAACAGAAATATATAATAGGGACGGGCAAACTAAACTCGGAGTAATTGGAGAAGATGGTAAATGCCGTGTAAAAATAAGCCGAGATGGATTTACGCCTTATTTGTGGTATAGGTCGCCTGGCGCGGAACGGCTATATCCTTTTGGGGTAAATAGTACTTATAATGACTCAGGTCTCTGGGGTACTTATCTGGGTCTGTTTACATTAAGTTTCGGTTTTTTAGCGGATATCAGTTATTGGAATTCTGATCAAGCTAATGAAAGTTGGAAATATGGAAAAGAACATAATATTTACACCTTTACAGAGGCACCGTATACATATACTACTGAAAAACGACAATTGAAATCGAAGGTAAAGTCTGCTACAGCCGAAAATGAATCCTCGGCTTTATTGCCTAAAAAACAGCAAACCGAATCGGCTAAATTACTAACTAAGGATTATGGTCAGCAATTTGTAGGAACTTATGAGGGAGGTGGTAATTTGATGTTGGATAATAAGATTATAGAGACTTATGAAAAACTTAAAATAGTTGTGACACGAAAAGATAAATCTATCGTCGAGGCAGAGGTGTTTATTGGTGATGAATCTGTTGTCGCTCCATTGATTTATAAAATAACGAAAAAAGGTGCCAACCATTTTGTCTTAACTACGGACAATGGTCTTTCAACTATTGAGATAAACGAAAAGAGTATGGAGTATCAGAATAGTGATGTAAGAATTCAGGATGAAATTTACAAACTTAATATAAATGTTATACTGAATTAGTGATACAAACATATAAGATTACAGAAATAGGTAACGATAGTCGAGAGGCTATCGTTACCTATTTCTGTATAATACTTTTCCCCATTTATATAACCCTTAATACGGCTCTTACCATACGGTCGTTGTCGGCAAAGTCTTTCCTAAGCTCTATGTTTGAATATCCAAGCTCGGCAAGCATTTCACAAGTCTCTTTGCCGTAGGCGCGGTTAATCTCGAAATAGATGGAGCCACCGGGGACAAGCATTGTAATGGCTTTTTTCGCTATGGTGCGGTAGAAGAGCAACGGGTCGTTGTCGGGGACAAAAAGAGCAAGATGTGGCTCCCATTGCAGTACATTGGCCTCCATGGCCTCTTTCTCCTCCTCTTTTATATAAGGAGGGTTGCTTACTATAATATCGAACTGCTCGTTGGTGGGGCAGTATGTGAGAATATCCCTCTGATTGAATATTACTCGTGTATTGTTGATGCGGCTGTTTTCCTGCGCTACGGCGAGTGCCTCGGGAGATATGTCCCACGCTTCTACGGTGCTGTGTGGCAGTCTGCTTGCAAGGCTTATGGCTATGCATCCGCTGCCTGTGCCAATGTCGAGGATTCTCTCTTTGCCGTTTGCCTCGCTCTCTATCCACGCGACAAGCTCCTGTGTCTCGGGGCGGGGGATTAGTACGTTGCTGTTTACCTTGAACCGCAGTCCGCTGAAATTCTCATAGCCGAGAATATGTTGTATCGGGGTATGCTCCTGTAGTCGCTCTAACGCTTTATCGAGTTGTTGCTGTTGCTCGTGGGTGAGCGATACGGGGTCTTTAAGAAAGTATGTGCTCTCTTTTATCTCTAACAGTTCGGTGGCGAGGATACGTGAAAGAGCAGTTACTTCACCTGTGGTGTAGTAACTGCCTAACTTAGTGCGTATGTGTTGCAGAATCTCTTTCACGATAGTGCTGCGTATAGGTTCTCCCACTCGTCGCATAGTGCCTGTATCGAGGGGAACACAAGGCTTGCTCCTGCCTCGGCGAGAACGCTGTCTTTCAGTGGGCCTGTGTTGGCTGCAATGGTAAAGAGTCCTGCTGCCACGCCAGCTGTAACGCCTAATGGAGCATTCTCGACGACGATTGCTTCGTTGGGGGCAAAGCCGCCTTTCTCCAGCGCCAGCAGATAGGGGTCGGGGTAGGGCTTGCCACGTTTCACGTTGAAGCTTGTGACAATGTGATTCTCGTCGAAGAGGCCGGGAAAGTTACTCTGTATGCGGTCGAGCAGGGTAGGTGTGCCCGAGCCTGTCACAATCATAGGTGTCAGTCCGCAGGCTTTTACCTTCTTAATAAGTTCCAATGCTCCCGGCATACGGGGAGTGGGGGGATAGGTGGCAAAAATGTCGCATTTTGCCTTACATAGTGCCTCTATCTGTTCGGGTGTCGAGGGGTGGCCGAACTGTGCTATGCTGGCTGTGTTTATAGTGTCGGCACCTGTGCGTCCTTCGTTCATATATACATCCTCGCGGCTGAAATTGAACCCGGCCTCTGTCATTACTTGTGACCAAGCGTCGGCGTGAAAGGGCATAGAGTCGAACAGTACGCCGTCCATATCGAACAATACAGCACGCAACTGCAAGGCTTTGCGGCCTTGCAGTTGCTCATATTTCTCAATTGATTCTTTATAATTCATTAGAGACGTGCACGAATTGCTTTGCTCTCCTCCTCGTAACCGGGTTTGTCGAGCAGGGCAAACATATTCTTCTTATATGCTTCAACACCGGGCTGGTTGAAGGGGTTAACATCGAGGACGTAGCCGCTGATACCGCAAGCTATCTCGAAGAAATAGATGAGCTGACCAATGTAGTACTCATTCAACTCGGGGATTGAGATGCGCATATTGGGAACACCGCCATCGACGTGTGCAAGTTGTGTACCAAGCTCGGCCATCTTGTTAACCTCGTCAACGTGCTTGCCTGCAAGGAAGTTAAGACCGTCGAGGTTCTCCTCGTCGCTGGGAACGAGAAGTGAACTGTTGGGCTTCTCGATAGAGAGAACTGTCTCGAATATGGTGCGCTCGCCATCCTGAATCCACTGACCCATTGAGTGAAGGTCGGTGCTGAAGTCTACCGATGCGGGGAAGATACCCTTAAGGTCTTTACCCTCGCTCTCGCCATAGAGCTGTTTCCACCACTCTGATGTGAAGTGCAGCTTGGGCTGGTAGTTTACAAGAATCTCAATCTTCTTGCCGGCTGCATATAGGGCGTTACGTGTAGCTGCGTACATTGCTGCGATGTTCTCCTCGAAGGGAACGGCGGGAGAGCAATCTTTCTCCATCTGCTGTGCACCGCTGACGAGTGCCTCGATGTCGAATCCTGCAACGGCAATGGGCAGAAGACCTACGGGAGTGAGTACCGAGAAACGACCACCTACGTTGTCGGGGATAATGAAGCTCTTGTAACCCTCTTTGTCGGCTGTTACGCGTGCAGCACCCTTAACGGCGTCGGTGATGGCAACGATAACCTGGCTTGCCTCGGCCTTGCCCCACTGCTCCTCGCACTGCTTCTTCAAAAGACGGAATGCAAGTGCAGTCTCGGTTGTTGTACACGACTTAGAGATGTTTATTACAACAAATTTCTTACCTTTGAGGTAGGCCATAAGCTCGCAAAGATAGTCCTCGCTGATGTTGTGTCCTGCAAAGATAACGCGGGGGCCGTTGGCGGGCATAAGGGCTGCGAAATTGTTGCTGAGTGCC
>JAGCKB010000341.1 GCA_017647725.1 Bacteroidaceae bacterium | reverse complement strand
TGAAACGATGAAACGTCTCGCCCCTCATAAGCAGCATAAAGAGCGCCACTCCCAAAGCAAGCAATATTGCCCATTTAATAAGGTATATAATAGTTGCAGCCATAATGATAACCTACCGACAGATGAAAATAATTACTGTTTTTTAACCTTCTCTATAAGTTCGCGCAACTCGTCAAGTGAAATCTTATCATCCTCGACAAGCGACGACACAGCACTGAGATAAGAATTTTTGAAGTATCGTCCCACAACACTCTTTATACTGCGACGGCCATACTCCTCCTCACTTATTGCCGCAAAATACTGATAAGTAGGCCCGTATGATTTATGCGAAACAAACCCTTTCTCTTCGAGTCCACGCACAATGGTGGAGACAGTATTAAAATGAGGCTTAGGCTCGTCAAAATACTGAATCATCTCCCTTACAAACAGAGGGCCACGTTCCCAAAAGATTTTCATTATCTCCTCTTCGCGATTGGTTAAACTTTTCATAATATAAAACCTTGTTAATAAACTATTTCATATTTTCCTTCAACTAAAATAATTAGTTACAATGCAAAGTAAGGTACTATTTTTATTAAATGCAAATTTTTTGATAAAAATTTTTAGTTTTACAACTATATTTTTTTAGTTATACAAAAATCCACTTGCCCGACTACTAAGAAAGAATTTTCAATACTATTGTTTATAATCTCACTTTGAATTATCTTCGCACACACAAAAAATGACAAAAAACGATGCGCAAAATTTTTATAATACTTACAACAGCAATAATCGCAGCCTGTGGCACAAAAAGTCCATTACAGACAGCCTCTACAATTAAAGGCGAGAGAATTACCGCTACATTCAACGACACAACAACACTCTATTTTAAAATAATTGGAGAGAACGAGGTAGCACTGACGTGGGATAACAGCGATGGGAAGAACTACAACTCGTCGACGCGTTACCTTCATAAAGGAGAACTCGTAATTCCATCCATTATCAAAGCCGACAACAGAGAATTCCGTGTAACATCGATAGATGATTATGCCCTCTACCAACAGCGACAATTAAGCATCATCACACTACCCGATGGAATAAAACAGATAGGTACAAAAGCTTTCTCGGGTTGCGACAAAGCGGCAAGTATAAATATCCCTGAGGGAGTAACGACATTGGACGAGGAGGCATTTTCACGCTGCAAAAGAATAACAGACATTACATTACCCGAAAGCATTGAGAGCATAGGCAACTACTGTTTCAGGAACTGCGTATCGGTGCACAGCGTATCGCTGGGAAAGAGAATAAAAATCATCCCCGAGGGTACATTCTTCGGCTGCGCATCATTAAAAGAGATAACCCTGCCCGATAACATCGAAAGCATAGGTACCGAAGCATTCAGTGGTTGCCTATCGTTAAAGAATATAGAACTGCCCGCCACTATTGACAGCCTCTCTGATGGAGTTTTTGCAATGTGCGAGAGCCTTGAAACAGTCACACTGCCCGATGGGATAAAAACTATACCAATGGATATATTCAACCGCTGCGGTTCACTCAAAGAGATAAAAATACCAGTGGGAGTAAAGAGAATAGATAGTTGGGCATTCGAGCGATGCACCTCACTTGCCAATGTATCCCTAAACGAGGAGCTTGAGGAGATTGGCGAGGGCGCTTTTGCCGGATGCACTTCACTGAGCAGAATATCGCTCCCTAAAAGCATAAAGAGTATAGAGTCGCTGGCCTTTGGAGTGTGTGGAGCAATAAAAGAGATTGAAATTCTTGGCAACAAAGCATTCGACATAGCTCCCGACGGTGCACTACCGCAAAAACCTGCAAGGATTTATGTAACACGCGGCTGCATAGACCAATTCCAATTTAAACCCGTTTGGAAAGAACTTCTGATAATTGAAAAGAGATAAGAAAAAGAGGAAGACCAAACGGTCTTCCTCTTTTTGTCAGGGGTGAATAAAAAGCCTATTACTTCTTATCGAGAATACCAAATGACACCCAAGCCTCGGGAGAGTAATTCTGTTTAATCGGCGCTTTTGTTGAGTTGAAAATCACCTTAAGTTCATCGAGACAGCGATGAGCTATTTCTCGCGCCTCTTTAAGTTTAGCCTCGGCAGCATCCTGCGCTGCTCCGGCATCCTCAAGGGTACGACATGCATTGCTTAGCGCATCTACATTCACTACAATGCCTTTCTTGGCAAGAGAATCGGCACATTTCTTCACGCCTTCGACAAGTAACTCAGCCTTATTGATAGGCTCTTGATAAATTTTATTCATATTACTTTTATTGATTATAAATACCGGGCTGTATAAGCATCCAAGAACTAACCTCGACACCTCCATCAGCCATTTCCTATGTAAATTTAATCAAAAAAAAATAAAGGTTAAAATACTACAGGATATATACAAGAGGCAATATCATAGATATATTTTATTAATATTCAACAGATTACAAATTTGTTAAAAATTCAAAATTAACATTTTACACCAAGCAGAAACAGAGAAGCAGTATAAACATATTAAATGCCTATACTGCTCCTATAAGACCTAAATAAAACGTTTTTACTCCTCGTAACTCCTTAGAAGAGCAATCTCCTCGGCCCAACGACTCTCATCGGGTGTTTCAAGAACAATGGGAACATTATCGAAACGACTATCCCTCATAAAGCGCTTAAAAAAGTCCTCACCCAATAGTCCCAAGCCAATGCTCTCGTGACGGTCGACACGCGAGCCTAATGCTTTCTTTGTATCGTTTAGGTGTATACCGCGCAGATATTCCAATCCCACAACCTCGTCGAGTTTAGTAAAAACGCCCTCATAATCGCCTACAATATCGTATCCTGCCGAATAGGTGTGACAGGTATCGATACAGTAGCCAACTCGACTCTTATCCTCGACACGGTCTATTATATATCGTATCTCCTCAAATCTGTTACCCAAGTTACTACCCTGCCCCGCTGTATTCTCTATTACCGCTGTAACACCGCTTGTCATAGAGAGAGCAAGATTAATATTGGCGGCTATTCTATCGAGACACTCCTCAATAGAGATTTTGTTCAGATGGCTTCCGGGATGAAAATTCAACAGTTTAAGACCAAGCTGCTCACAGCGCTTCATCTCATCGATGAATGCAGCGCGTGACTTTTGCTGAGCCTCCTCATCGGGATTACCAAGATTTATCAGATAGCTGTCGTGCGGCAGTATGTAGCGCGCATCGAACCCTCCCTCGGCGCATCGCTGTTTGAACTGTTCGATACTCTTCGGGGTAAGCGGCGCCGATACCCACTGACGTTGGTTCTTTGTGAAAAGCGCAAAAGCATCGGCTCCTATTTTCGCCGCATTGAGGGGAGCATTCTCAACCCCTCCGCTTGCCGACACGTGCGCACCTATATGTTTCTTCATATCACTCTATTTTTTATTATTACAACTCTCCCCCGCCATATAGCGAGGGAGATATTTAAATTTATTCAAGTGTCTTTGTTGCACTTATCTCGGAGAAGAACTTCTGTCCTCCACGCAAGAGGTTACGCACCTCACTAAGCAACTCGTGCGACTCCTGGATAAGATTCAGATATACAAAGTCCATACGCAAGCTACCGGAACTCTGATGCAAACGCATTGTCTGTACCTTACGCAGGTTGGCAAGCGCGTGCTTAAGGTTTTTACCTCTATCCGAAACCTCATCGGCTTTCGAATAGTCACCCGTAGCAATAATATTGTTTATATCGGCAAGCACCTTGTAAACATCCATACAGTACGGCGTAAACTCCTCGATATACTCCTTAGAAAGAGGGCTGAAACTATTCTCGGCATGTTCTTTCATCGGTTTACCAATGCGTGTAAGAGTGTTCAGCATCTGCTGGCAACTGTTTGTACACAGATGATACCAGGTACTGCGCTCAAAGACGATAGACTTATCTATTCGTTGCATTCCGCGAGTCTCGAAACGGCGCATTTTCTTCATAAGATTCTTCTCATCGTCAATCTTGATAAGCGAACTACGCAAGGGACGATGGTCGTCTTTAGCGAAAGCATCGAACATCAACTTATATGTCTCGGCCGAGAATGTCAGAGTCTTTGAAAGTGTCTCGGCAGAATGCTGCTTCAACAAATCCCATACCTCCTCGGGATTCTCGGACGACATAATAACCTCCATCTTTGTATCCTGTTTCTCGGCACTCTGCTTCTTATTATAATTGATGTGACTCTGTATAAGCAGGTAAATCACAATTGCAATCATAATATACATTGCAACGATACCTCCGAAATACATAATGGTAGCCACCAACGATGCCAAGATAAAGGCTGCACCTGCTGTGATAAACCAACCACCTATAACCGAAACAACACCTGTTACACGATAAACTGCACTTTCACGTCCCCAGGCACGGTCGGCAAGTGAAGAACCCATACCCACCATAAATGTAACGTATGTAGTAGAGAGAGGAAGTTTTAGTGATGTACCTATAGCAATGAGCAAACCTGCAAGCACCAGATTAACCGATGCACGGACAAGGTCAAAAGCCACATCCTCGCGCTCTTCGAGCGGTGCGAATCGCTTGTCAATCCAAGCCTTTACATTATCGGGTGTCTTACGTGAAATAGATGTTACCATATTTGTGGTAACACGAACAATATTACGTGCCAAAGGAGAAGAGCCGAACATATCGTTCTCATCATTTTTCTGACTTGTGAGATTGATAGATGTCTGAAGCACCTTCTTGGCTTTCTTGCTTGTACACAACGCAAATACCATTATAGCACCTGCACCTATAAGGAAATAAACCGGAGTTTTTGCCGACTCAGTAAGAGAAGTCATTACAAATTGGTCGGCTGCTATACCTGCACCATTCTCGGTGAAATCAGAAAAAGAAGACAATCCAGCCAACGTAACACCAATAAAGTTCACAAGGTCATTACCTGCAAATGCCAAAGCCAAAGAGAATGTTCCAATAAGAACCACAATCTTAAGCACGTTTACCTTGAGCCAATGGAGAATCTGCATCACTATTGTGAAGAAGACAAAAGAGGCTACAATAAGCATAAAGGTGTTATTGTCTATATACGCTTTTACGTCAGCAGGCACCAGTGTACTACCCTTGAGACCCTTTATAAGCATAAAGTAGAGGATAGCAGTCACCGCGATACCACCAAAAATACCGATTTTGGCCGCCAAATTACGACGGAAATGGAAAGTGAATATAAGACGCGAAATCCACTGAACAATAAGACCGAAAACAAACGCTATTGCCACCGAAAGGAAAATAGATATAATCATCGTCAATGCCTTCTCGGTATTAAGCAGTGCAAGAATACCCTCATCGGGTATCTCGGGCATTGTATCGGTAGACATTTTTATTATTGAGATTATGAACGCAGCTCCCAACAGTTCAAACACCATAGATACAGTTGTAGATGTTGGCAATCCCAAAGAGTTGAAGAGGTCGAGCAGGAACACATCACTGATTACCACCGCAAGAAAGATACACATCACCTCACTGAAATAGAAATACTGCGGTTGGAAAATTCCGTGTCTGGCAATATCCATCATACCGCTACTGAAAGCAGCCCCGACAAATACACCAATAGATGCCACTATGAGCACAGTACGTAATTTTGCAGCTTTACTACCGACTGCCGAACTTAAAAAGTTAACGGCGTCATTGCTCACTCCAACCGTCAAGTCGATTATCGCCAGCATAAACATAAAGGCGACAATTAACAAATACGAAATGTCAAAGTCCATAATCTAAATTATTAATATTTTGTGTTTATTTAATTCACAAATACTATTGAATATATACTAAGGCTGCATATATTCGCACGTTATCGCAAATTCAACAGGCTATTATTCGCGATTTATCGCAAATATATAAAAAAGTATCAAATTACGCTATACAAGCGAGTATTTTTTTTAAGCAGCACATTACAATTTCACTTTTATAAATTCTTTGATACAAAAAAGAGGCTGCACCAATAAATGATACAGCCTTCCACAAGCTAAATGGCAAATAATCAAAAATTATATCTTGCAGAAATATTTATACGATTGGCATTATATGTGTGCTCGTCAAAATCGACACGCCATCCGTGCAGATACTCAACACCCAGTTGTAAGTTGTCGCTTGCCATAGTAAACATATTTACTGCGAGGTACTGTCCACGCTTATATTTATCGGGGTTCTCACCCGCATAGCCGCGACGCGAATACAGATTAGTCTGGCTGTATGTTGCCGAAACAAAAGTGCTATTCGAGATATTATAATGCAAAGCAGCAAACCATGCATCAGAGAGCAACATCATCATCTGTCCGTTATTGTCGGGAACAGGCACAAGGTCGACACCCTCATTAGAGATATTATTTACAAGCGAGCCTATTCCCTCACCTATAGAGTACTGTCCACTCACCTGAAATTTTCCGAATGTCATAAGAGTGCTTGCCTGAGCACCCCAAGCTATCTTCTGACGCCTGCCACCCGAAATGAGGTTACGGTAGGACATATCGCGTAAAATACCACCCACGCGTACGTGAGAATCGTCAAATAGTTCATATTTAAAGTAAATAGGGATATTGGGGAAAGTCTGCGTCCCGACATTTGCGAACGCATCCGAAGCTGCCGACACACCAGGCGACTCTACTGCAACACCCATTGTCATCCCTTTGAAAAGATTGAAATTAAGCGCCAACTGTGTGGTTCGATAGAATGTCATACCACAAGGACCGGCATAATCAACCGTAGCAGGATATGCCGCCAAGTCCATAAAATTACCGGTAGTATATCCCAATGTCACGTGCTTGGTGCGCAAATAAGCATTTAACAGACGTAAGTTTTTTCCATTGCCTCGCCAATCGGCCGAAGTAAAGAGCTGAAAATCGCCAAGCATACGACTGCGACCAACTAATTTCAAGAAGAGTGTAGAGGTAGTAATATCCATCTGGTATTGGCTCGACGCCCCCGAGCCACGCTGAATCTGCGATGGCATAAAGTCGACATTATCGACCACCTTATCAAAGTCGACCTCGGCACGTCCCATCAGATAGCCACCGATGCCCAAGCCCCACTTACCCTCGCGATCAGTGAGAACAAAACGCGGTGCAAGAGGGTCTCTGAAATGCTCACCCTGAGTATTGTAGAAGATGTTTACAATCTCGGGGGCTGTATTTACCGTCTCGGTGAAATTGTAGACTGTGACGGGCGAATCATAGATACGTGCCCAACGTTGTGCATTTACCGACTGTGCAAACAGCAAAAGCTGTACAGTAAGAAGAGCCAGATTGAAGATTTTTTTCATAATCTTAGAATTTAATTGTTTACAAGGCTTAAAACGCATATCTTAGAGAAAATGTTTAGCAACAAGTAGCACAAGGAGTAAAAAAAGCCGTATCTTCGCACACGTACAACTATATAGAACAACAGAAATGAACCATTTCAAATATCTACAACCATCGGCACGTGACCTTTCGTGGGGTGTGGCAGTAACCACCATAGGCTGGCAGTATATCGAGAGTAATGCCCCCTACCCTGCAAACGGACACCCCGATAATCACCTCTTCGGGAGCGATGGACGCCGCACCCTCAACGAGTATCAGATAGTTTACATTGCTCGTGGACGAGGAGTCTTTGAGAGCGCATCGTACTCGCGTACCACTGTAGAGGCCGGCACACTGCTGTTGCTTTTCCCGGGAGAATGGCACAGCTACCGCCCCGACATAGAGACAGGATGGGAGGAGTATTGGGTAGGATTCAATGGTCGAGGTATGGACGAGCTTATAAAATCGGGATTCTTCACATTTAAACAGTGTATCTTTCACACGAGTGACTACAAAGGAACAAGCCAAATTTTCAATGATATATATAACTGTTTGGAACAATCTGCTCCCGGAGCTGCACAATATGCCTCAGGCCTCGTTCAAATGCTCTTGGGAAGAATAGCCTACGAAAATCAAAACAAAACTCACTGCAACAGCCTAACAGCACGCACCATTAACCAGGCAAAGAGAATGATAACCTCGGATATCTATGCCGAAAAATCTATAGAAGAGATTGCCGAAATTTTAGGTATCGGATACTCCTATTTTCGCCGGGAATTTCGCCGAATATGCGGTATTCCACCCGGTGAATATCGTCAACAACACCGTCTGCAAAGAGCCAAAGAGCTGCTAATATCAAGCACTGACAGTATAGCACAAATTGCTATGGAACTAAAATTTGACTCCGCAGGAGAATTTTCAACGTTTTTCAGAAAGCGCGAAGGCATTCCTCCGCTCGAATACCGAAAAACATACAACCTATGAGCTAACATATTCTAAAATCACAACCGCAATGTTAAATTTAACGAAATCATTGACCCAAATGAGAGTAACCAGGAAAAGTTATCATATATTGCGGCACAATATGTTGCACTAAAAAGTAAAATCATGAAAAAAGAGATGACCATTATTGGCAAAGTCGTTGCCATAGTAGCTATTATGCTTACTGCACCTTTTACTCTGTCGGCTCAAAACGAAGTGCCTAATATTGATATGCAGGCCGAAGCACAGCGCGAAGTAACCCCCGACGAACTATACCTTTCTATAATAATAAAGGAGAGCGATTATAAAGGCAAAAAGACGCTTCAGCAACAACAAGACGCTATGATTGGCGTGCTTAAAGCGAACAGGATAGACGTGCCCGAGTGCCTCACTCTTGACTATATGGGCAGCAGTGTCGACTACAAGACCTTCTCGAAGCGAATGGTACCACGCAGCAGTGCAAGCTATATGCTTAAACTGAGCGATGCAACCATTATGCAAAAAATAATCTACGAACTCGAAGAGAAAGATATTACAAATATTCAACTTACAAAAACCCGATTTACAAAAGAGGAGCAACTTATTACCGAATTAGGTATGGAGGCTATGCAGAAAGCACAGCGACAAGCCACAGCATACGCCGGCGCTGTCGGACAGAGCATAGGAAAAGCTATCAGAATAAGTTCGTGGAATACGAGCAGTTCGCCACAGCCACGCTTATATAAGAGCCGAAATGCGATGATGGTCGAGGAGAGTGCAGCCGACACATCAATCGGTGCACTGCCCGAGTCAATTTCTATAAGCAAACTCACTTATACAGTACACGTAAATGTAAAATTCGAGCTGAATTAGAAGCTGTTTAAATTTATATCGTCAAGTTTTTATAGATCAAAAATTGGATGTTTATTTATATTTTAAGGGCGCATAGCGGGCTATGTAACCGCAAAAAAGAAACAAACAGGCATTTTTGAATATAAAAAACGACGAAACCGTCAGCTTCTATATGAATATTTTTTTTTAGAAATTTAAACAGTTTCTTAATAATAAGCAATTAAAAACACATAGAACTATGAAATCACTTATTGTTCGCGGTGTTACAGGCATCGTATTTGTTGGCGTACTGATAGCAGCAATGCTATACAGCAACATATCATTTGGCATACTCTTTGCCATTATATCAGGATTAGCGGTAAACGAGTTTTGCAACCTTGTCCGCCAATACAAAAAGACTACTTTCAGCACCCTGCTTGCCATTATGGGTGGAATGTACCTCTTTTTCATCCTATTCGCATATACAAATTACGAGCTCGACAAGCCCGCAGTAATAGTTGTGCCCTACATTGCTCTTTGCGTATATATGTTCATACGCGAGCTTTACCGCAAGAAAGGTGGTGCGCTTGACAACTACGCCTATTTCTGCCTTTCACAGATTTATGCAGCACTTCCCTTTGCTATGCTGAATATCTTGGCAACATACGGTGGTGATTACAGCTATGTACTCCCCCTTGCTGTTTTCATTTTCCTTTGGAGCAACGACACAGGCGCCTACTGCGTAGGCAGTATGATTGGTAAGAACAAGATGTTCGAGAGAATCTCACCTAAAAAGTCGTGGGAGGGATTCTTCGGTGGTGCAATTACAGCCATAATCGCAGGATATGTAATGTCGCTCTTCTTCGACATTCTTAACACTTGGCAGTGGATTGCTATGGCAGCTACTGTTGTTGCGGCAGGCACTTTGGGCGACCTCATTGAGTCGTGTATGAAACGCGAAATGAAGATTAAGGACTCGGGCAATATTCTCCCCGGACACGGTGGCATCCTCGACCGCTTCGACAGTTGTATCCTTGCAACACCTTGCGTGGTCCTATTGCTCTATTTGTTGTAATACAACACTTAAACCCTAATCTTACCCAAGGCGAGGGGACAGAAACCATCGGTTACAATTTTTATTCTATATAACAACAATGAGGATGACCCTGGCCATCCTCATTGTTGTTATATGGTTTCTAACGATTGGTATTTACAAATTTACTATTTTCTCTCCCGCAAAAGAGCCACCATAATATCGGCTGCACGCTCCGAGGCCCCCGCCTCGCCCAAGATTTCAATCACGCGGTCGTACTCCTTAAGCATTGTCAGGCGGCAAGGAGAGTCCCCAGGCAGCAGTTTTCCAATCTCACTCTTGACATTAGCGAGCCTCATATCGGCTGCAACAAGTTCACGCACCACCTCACTGCCTGCTATAAGATTCACAAGGGAGACGAATTTCACTTTCAAAAAATGCTTCTTGAGCCACGAATAAAGGCGTGACATAGGAGTAGCATAACAAACTACCTGAGGCACACGGAAAAGTGCCGTCTCCAGGGTAGCTGTTCCCGAGGTAACGAGAGCTGCGTGAGAGTGTTTAAGCAGTCGATAGGTGCCGCCATAGAGAATGTGCGCACCGTCGGCAAGATAAGTAGCATAAAACTCCTTGTCTATTCCCGGTGCACCCGCAATAACAGGTTGATACTGCGGATACTCTTTCATTGCCTGCAGCATCAGTGGCAAATTGGCCTTAATCTCCTGCTTGCGGCTACCTGCGAGAAGCGCCACAATAGGCTTCTCTGACAGATTATTTGCTCGGCGAAACTCGTCGCCGCTCTCATTATCCGATTTCAAGAAAGCATCAACAGCATCGACACAAGGATTACCAATATAATGAATCTTATAGTTGTGTCCCGCAAAGAACTCCACCTCGAATGGAAGAATTGAGAACAATTCATCCACGTCGCGCTTTATATTTTTTATACGATACTCTTTCCACGCCCAAATCTTTGGCGATATATAGTAGTAAATGGGAATATCACTGTTCTTGTTGACATACTCGGCAATAGACATATTAAAGCCCGGATAATCTACAAGAATAAGCGCATCGGGACGCCAAGAGAGAATATCGCGCTTACATAGGCTCATATTGCTGAATATAGTTCTCAGATGCAAAAGCACCGGAATAAAACCCATATAAGCAAGGTCGCGATAATGCTTTACACGCTCGCCACCAACCGCCGACATAAGGTCGCCGCCAAAGAAACGAAACTCGGCAGCCTCATCCACCTTCTTTATCGCCTTCATAAGGTTCGAGGCGTGCAGGTCGCCCGAAGCCTCACCTACAATTAAATAGTATTTCATATATTCCAGTTCTTCATTTCGTCCAACAGACGGTAATCGGTAAAGTCGATGCGTGTGGGGGTGATTGCCACAAAATTATTATCGAGCGCAACTCTATCGGCATCAATATCACTCTCGTTACAGTCGAAATTTCCTGTGAGCCAATACCAACGACCACCACGCGGATGCTCGTGTGCCTCCCACTCATTAACCCACTCGCCCAAAGCCTGACGACAGATTTTCACACCTGCATACTCCTTGCTATCGGGAAAATTCACATTAAGACAGCTACCCGAGGGTAATCCGCGACGAAGCACCTGCTCCACCACAGAGCGTATATAGGGCACAGTTGGCGAGAAATCAGCATCGGCATCGTGCGAGCAGAGCGAAAATGCTATCGAGGGGATTCCTTTCATACAACCCTCGATAACCACACCCATAGTACCCGAATAGTGAGCATTGACAGCAGAATTATCGCCGTGATTTATTCCACCCACGATAAGAGAGGGTCGACGCGGCACAATAGCGTGACAGGCAACCTTGACACAGTCACAGGGCGTTCCCGTGCAAGCATATACAGTAAGTCCGGGTTCCTCGCTCACTCTCCACACATTTATAGGTACCTCGCTGGTAATTGAGCAACCTTTTCCCGAGCGTCCTGTATGCGGTGCAACAACCACAACATCGCCAAACTCCATTAGCACTCTCATAAGCACATTTATACCCTTTGCACTGTATCCATCGTCGTTAGAGACAAGGATAAGAGGTCTCTCTTCACTCATAACACTCTATTTAAAATTTCATCTTTAACGTTGCGAAGATAGTAAAAAAGTCAATCGGTTAAGAGGATAGAGAATATTATAAGCTGTTATTATTTATAAAATTTGTTATATTCACTACATTTACTTAAATTTACGACGATTTTCGTAATTTCCCTTATTATGGGGTCGACGACAAGATACCATTAGATAATCAATTTAAATCAATACGTATGAAATTATTTAAAAGAATCGCAAGCAGCCTCCTTTTGGCGCTCTTTACAATGTCAGTTGCAGCCCAAAGCATCGACATTAATCCAAAGCCCCGAGATATAAAATG
>JAGCKB010000340.1 GCA_017647725.1 Bacteroidaceae bacterium | reverse complement strand
GTTTTACTATTGCCATAGAAGCTGTTTAAATTTCTAAAATAAATATTCATATAGAAGCTGACGGTTTCGTCGTTTTTTATATTCAAAAATGCCTGTTTGTCTCTTTTTTGCGGTTACATAGCCCGCTATGCGCCCTTAAAATATAAATAAACATCCAATTTTTGATCTATAAAAAACTTGACGATATAAATTTAAACAGCTTCTAATATTTTAGGGAAGTTCTATA
The DNA here is from genome assembly GCA_017647725.1 of Bacteroidaceae bacterium. Lineage (GTDB taxonomy): Bacteria > Bacteroidota > Bacteroidia > Bacteroidales > Bacteroidaceae > HGM04593. The sequence goes on along the minus strand of JAGCKB010000340.1, from coordinate 2,466 downwards.
AAATTTAATATTCTTAGTAGGGTGTGTTCAGTTTAGGTGGTTTCCCTTTACTTATTCACTCTGAATCTCTCGTTACCATTCTCGAAGAAGTCTACAATCTGCTTTGCAGCCGCAATGCCTGCGTTTACATTAGCTTCGGCTGTCTGCGCACCCATCTTCTTGGGAGTTGCAAAGAAACGCCCCTCAAATGCTGCAAACTCGGCCAATGCATCGGGAGCAACGTCGGTCACATACTTAATATCGCTGCGCTCGGCAAGAACCTCAAGAAGTTCGGGTTCGTTGATAACCTCCTTACGTGCTGTATTTACGAGCAATGCAGGCTTAGGCATAGAGCCTACAAGTGCCTTTCCGATAGACTGTTTTGTCTCGGGAGTAGCAGGAATATGCACCGATACAATGTCGCAGGTGCTGTAAAGTTCCTCTACTGTATCGACACGCTTCACGCCATCGGCATCGACAATCTCCTGCGGAGTATAGCAGTCGTAGATATAGATATCCATACCGAATCCTTTTGCTATACGACCAACATTGCGACCCACGTTACCGTATGCGTGGATACCAAGTTTTTTGCCTTTAAGTTCGAGGCCCGAAGTACCGTTATACATATTACGGTAGGCATATACCATCATACCGAAAGCAAGTTCGGCAACCGCATTTGCATTCTGTCCGGGAGTGTTCATCACACACACATTGTGCGCAGTTGCAGCAGCAAGGTCAACATTGTCATAACCTGCGCCGGCACGAACAACCAATTTAAGGTTCTTAGCTGCATCAAGCACCTCGCCATCTATCTTGTCACTGCGAATAATAATTGCATCGGCATCGGCAACAGCCTCAAGCAGCTGCGCTTTATCGCTATATTTCTCGAGCAGTGCAAGCTCATAGCCCGCACTCTCTATTACCTCTTTAATACCATTAACAGCAACCGCAGCAAAAGGCTTCTCGGTTGCAACAACAACTTTTTTCATATTCCGCCTATTTTATTAATGGTTGTTACGGAAATTCTTCATACAATCGACAAGAGCCTGAACAGCCTCAAGAGGCAGAGCATTGTAGCACGAAGCACGGAATCCGCCAATCGAACGGTGCCCCTTAATGCCCACCATTCCCATCGACTGTGCATAAGCCATAAAGTCGGCCTCAAGTTCTTTGTACTCATCAGCCATAACAAAGTCGATATTCATCAGTGAGCGATCCTCAACGGCTGCAGTACCCTTGAACAATGGGTTAGCGTCAATCTCGCCATAGAGAAGAGCGGCACGCTCCTCGGCACGACGCTGCATCTCCTTAACACCACCCTGCGCCTTTATCCAACGCAATGTCTGCATTGCTGCATAGATAGGCAGTACGGGAGGAGTATTGAACATTGAACCGCCATCGACGTGTGTACGATAATCGAGCATTGTAGGTATTGTACGCGAAACCTTTCCAAGAGCATCATTCTTTACAATGACGAATGTAACGCCCGAAGGAGCAAGGTTCTTCTGTGCACCGCCATAGATGCAGGTATATTTGCTCACGTCAACGGGACGAGAGAAGATATCCGATGACATATCGGCGATAAGAGGTACAGGCGAGTCAATGTCTTTGCGAATCTCGGTACCATAGATTGTATTATTTGTTGTAATGTGGAAATAGTCGGCATCGGTAGGAATTACATAATCCTTGGGGATATAGCTGTAAATCTTATCCTTTGATGAAGCGACCTCAACCGCCTCGCCAAAATTCTTAGCCTCTTTCAGTGCCTTGTTTGCCCAAGTACCGGTGTTAAGATAAGCGGCCTTCTTCTCAAGGAAGTTATAAGGTACCATACAGAACTGCATACTTGCGCCTCCACCAAGGAAAAGTACCGAGTAACCCTCGGGAATTTCCAATAACTCTTTAAAAAGAGCTGTTGCCTCATCAATAACAGCCTGAAAATCCTTTGAACGGTGGCTTATCTCAAGCAAAGAAAGACCGATACCGTTAAGGTCGAGCACTGCTTTTGCTGTCTCTTCAATAACTTCACGCGGCAAAATAGATGGGCCGGCATTAAAATTATACTTTTTCATTATTATGTCGATTTTTAGTTAATATTCAATAGTTAATAACCGGTTGCCTTACATAAAAAGCAACTAATAGGCCGCGAAGTTAACATTTTTTTTAATATTTATGCTATTAAGAAACTTTTTTTCATCAAAATAGCACAAATTACTAAAAAACAGCACAATCGACATAAAAATGTGCAACAAAGCAATAAACTGTTTGAAAAACTAAGAAGCTGTTTAAATTTCTAAAAAATATTTTCTTACAGAAGCTGATAGTTTCGCCGTTTTTTATGTTCAATAATGCCTGTTTCTTTCTTTTTTGCGGTTACATAGCCCGCTATGCGCCCTTTAAAAATAAATATACATTCTATTCTTGGTCTATAAAAAACTTTGCGATTTAATTTTAAACTGCTTCTTAAAAACAAGCTTATAGAAGCAG
>JAGCKB010000339.1 GCA_017647725.1 Bacteroidaceae bacterium | reverse complement strand
GTTCTCTTGCAAGATAAGGAGCGGTGTAACCAACACCTGCGGCCGCCACCTCTTCGGGAGTACCCATTGCAACCACCACTCCACCATCGCGACCACCCTCGGGACCCATATCAATAATATGGTCGGCCATCTTAATCACGTCCATATTATGTTCAATGATAATAACGGTATTCCCCTTATCGACCAGACGATTTATTACCCCCATAAGCACACGAATATCTTCGAAGTGCAAGCCGGTTGTAGGTTCATCGAGCAGATAGAGTGTCTTTCCAGTATCACGCTTCGACAGTTCTGTTGCCAATTTCACACGCTGACTCTCGCCGCCCGACAGTGTCGTCGAGGGCTGTCCAAGCTTGATGTATCCTAATCCCACATCCTGCAACACTTTAATCTTATTAAGAATAGTCGGCACATTCTCAAAGAATTCCACAGCCATATTTATCGTCATATCAAGAACATCGGCAATAGATTTTCCTTTGTAACGCACCTCAAGAGTCTCGCGGTTATAGCGTTTACCCTGACACACCTCACAAGGCACCATAACATCGGGTAAAAAATTCATCTCTAAAGTTTTATAACCATTACCACTGCAAGCATCACAGCGACCGCCAGAGACGTTAAACGAGAAGCGTCCGGCTTTATATCCGCGAATTTTTGCCTCGGGGAGGTCGACAAACAGATTTCGAATATCGGCAAATACGCCTGTATATGTCGCAGGATTAGAGCGCGGAGAACGTCCCAATGGCGATTGGTCGACATCGACTATCTTATCAATATACTCTATTCCTTCGATGCTGTCATAGGCAAGCGGCTCACGCAATGCGCGATAGAAATGCTTGGCCAAGATTGGTTGCAGGGTATCATTTATGAGAGTCGATTTTCCACCACCCGAAACGCCGGTGACACATATCAGTTTACCGAGCGGAAACTCTACATTCACATTTTTAAGGTTATTGCCACGCGCACCAAAGAGACGGATTGACTTACCATTTCCAGCCCGACGCTGCGAAGGAACGGTAATCATCTCTATATTCTTAAGATAATTGGCAGTGAGAGTGTTGCTCTTTAACATCTGCTCGGGAGTACCGGCAAAAACCACATTACCACCCTTGCGTCCCGCCTTTGGACCCAAGTCAATAACATAATCGGCAGCCACCATAATATCGCGGTCGTGCTCGACCACAATAACGGTATTTCCTCCATCTCGCAGCGCCTTAAGCGAATTTATCAGACGGTCGTTATCGCGCGAATGGAGTCCTATGCTTGGCTCATCGAGTATATAAAAGACATTTACAAGTTGTGAGCCCACCTGTGTGGCAAGACGTATGCGCTGCCCCTCTCCACCCGAGAGCGAGACCGACGAGCGCCCTAAAGAGAGGTAGCCCAATCCCACGTCGAGCAAAAAGCGCAGACGCGAACATATCTCTTTAACTATTTCATCGGCAATAGTACGTTGCTTATCGGTGAGCGAGGAGTCCAAATCCATAAACCACTCATATAGAAGCGATATATCCATAGATGCTAATTCGTGGATATTCTTTCCGTTTATTCGATAATGCAGTGCCTCGCGATTGAGTCGCGCACCACCACACTCGGGACATGCCTGCATCACCGAGAACTGCTCAGCCCAACGCAGTTCCTTAGCCGAGAGCCCGGAATCTTTCTGCAACTGGATATATTTCACAAGGCCGTCGTATGTAGCAATGCTATCGAAGAACATCTCTGATGTTCCCTGCAAGCGAAGCGGTAGCGGCGAGCCGTAGAGTATCTCATCAATAGCCTCCTCGGGCAACTCCTCGACAGGCGTTTTAAGGTCGGCCTCATATTGTTGCAACACCGCCTCAATCTGTTGGAATATAGAAGAACGACGGTATTTGCCAAGCGGTGCAAGAGCACCGTCATAAACCGAGAGTGTGCGGTCGGGAATAACCTTATCTACATCGACCATACTCACAAGACCCAATCCCTTGCATTTTGGGCAGGCACCGTGTGGCGAGTTAAAGGAGAAATTATGTGGGTCGGGCTCTTTGTAAGCCAATCCTGTTACAGGGCACATCAAGCGCTTGCTATAGTGTCGCACCTCGCCCGAGGGATGTTCCATAATCATCACAAGACCATCGCCCTGGCTCATAGCTGTAGCAAGGCTCTTCTTAAGACGCTGTTCGTCGTCGGTCTCGACAACCATTTTATCTATTACAACCTCAATATCGTGATTCTTATAGCGCTCGAGCTTCATTCCGTGCGACATTTCGCATAGTTCGCCATCGATACGCACATTCAGATACCCTTTACGCATCATCTGCTCGAAGAGTTCTTTATAGTGTCCCTTGCGTCCCCTGACCAATGGAGCGAGCATATAAATACGCTTACCGCAATAGTCATTTAGGATAAGTTCAAGAATCTGCTCCTCGGTATACTTCACCATCTTCTCACCCGAGAGATAGGAGTAGGCATCGGACACGCGCGAAAACAGCAGACGCATGTAGTCGTATATCTCAGTTGTAGTACCCACCGTAGAGCGCGGGTTCTTGTTTGTGGTTTTTTGCTCGATGGATATTACCGGGCCGAGACCTGTGATTTTATCAACGTCGGGACGCTCCATTCCACCCAAAAAGTTTCGGGCATATGTCGAGAAGGTCTCTAAATAGCGTCTCTGTCCCTCGGCAAAGATTGTATCGAATGCCAAAGAGGACTTTCCACTACCGCTTAGGCCTGTAATAACCGTAAGCGAATTATGCGGAATCTCAATATCAATATTTTTCAGGTTGTGCACTTTGGCACCAAAGACCTCTATCTTATCGTTCATTGTCCACCCTCCTCAATATATCCTCGTAAAAGGTTTACATCCCCTTTAATATCATAGTTTATGCCATCGGCACCGCGAGCGCTTATAACCACAAAATATACTCCATCCTTTACAGGAGAGCCTTTGTATGTGCCATCCCAACCACACTCCTCGCAATTCATCTCGTCAATACCCCAAGAGTATAGCTGTGTGCCCCAACGATTATATATCGCAGCGCGGAACGAAACAATAGATTTTACATCATAAACATTGAAATAGTCGTTTATGCCATCGCCATTGGGCGAGAAAGCATTCGGAACCTTAAGCGACGATTCACTTATGCTTATTGTAAACGGCTCATACTCGTACTCTAACACAAGTTTCTCATTTGTACGATGCTTATACGAAACAAGCAGTTGCACGGTAAATAGTCCGGCCTCACGAAAGTCATACTCTACATCGGCATCGTATCGCACAAGAAAAGGCTCGGGCTCGTCGTCGCGCATAAACGTCCAAGTGCAAACGCGCGAATAGTCGTCATATTCGGAAGCATTAGAGAGAAAACGCACCTTAAGCGGAGCCTCACCCTCGTAGCTATCACCCTCGGCAAGTTCCTCCTCGGTACCATCGACAAGCGTAACAACTGCTGTAGGCACAGGGGCCTCGACACTCTCCTGCGCCACTGCACAACAGGGTAACAACAAAAGCAGGAATATAGAAATTTGTTTAAAAGTATTTATCATAAAAAAAAATTTAGCACACACTCGCTACAATCTGCGAATATACAAACAAACGGGCGAATATAACCACTTATTTTGAAAGATAAAGAAAAAATATTCACATTTACTCCAAAGCAACCACAAAAAACATTTTTTAAGCATCTGTTTCACCGTTTTTCATTACATTTGCTGTAACAGCGAATGTACACTTGCGCTCGCTGCAAAAAACAGTCAAGCCTCGTTCGTTGCGTGTAAAAATTCATTTTCACCCACTCGTTTATTGAACTTTCGCACGTTTGTTGTATATTTGCACAATATTATAATCTTAACTCAAAAGAGACAACATCGCTATTTAATTTACATCATAGGAATTATGAAAAGAATCACATATTTAGCACTACTTTTTCTTCTGTTCATTGCAACCGCAAATGCTCAGAACAATGATTTTTTCATACACACTGTAAGCAAAGGACAAACCCTTTACTCAATCTCCCGTATGTATCAGACAACGGTAAAAGAGATTATAGACCAGAATCCCGAGTGTGTAAACAAGCTATCGATAGGACAAAAAATCAAGATACGTCAAAACAAGCAACAGGCTCAGCAGCAAGAGAGCACAAGCAATGGTGAGCGCTACCACACCATACAGCCCGGCGAAACACTGTACCGTTTGGGACAAAAGTACGGCATTACACCGCAAGAAATATGCGAAGCAAACCCCGGCCTTAGCATATCTAACTTCCGCAGTGGCGAGGTCATTCTCATCCCTGCGTCAAAACAACCCATTCAACAGCCTGTTGTTGAACAACAAGCACCGGTTGAGCAGACACGCCCCGACACAATACCCATACGCACAACACACAAGGTTGAAAAAGGCGAAACTGTATACCGCATAACAAAGCTCTACAACATAAGCGAAGAGGAGTTACGCGCCGTAAACCCCGGTATAAAGAAAAACAAGTTGAAGAAGAATACAATAATCAACATACCATATTCGAGTCGAGAGCTTGCACTGATGCGTTTCAAAGAGATTGAACAGCAGCAGAGAGAGGAGAGCAATGCCGAGGTATTCAGACGCATCGAGCAGATGAAAGACTCAATGTCCAACGATGACACATTCGAGGGCATACGAGCAGCAGTAATACTCCCCTTCCTTCTCGACAGCTACTCACCCAACGAACAGGCGCGTATGGTAGAGTATTACGAAGGCTTCCTTATGGCAGTAGAGAAGCTTAAACAGTATGGTTACTCATTCGAGATACACACTTTCGACTCGGGAAAAGAGAGCAACAGCCTTGAACCTCTCATTGCCAGCGGCGAATTAGACAACATGGATATAATCTTCGGTGCCCTCTACCCCAAGCATAACAAGCAGCTTGCCGACTTTGCACGCAAAAAAGAGATACCACTTGTAATACCCTTTACATCTAAAGAGGATGAGATATTCCGTAACCCGATGGTATATGTAGTAAACACAATGCAATCCTACTTCTACTCCGAGGTTATCGACCACTTCAGCGTTGAGTTTCCCAATGCCAATGTCGTATTCGTGAGCGACAGCATAAACAACAAAAAAGAGTTTGTATCGGCGCTAAGCGAGAATTTCCAGCAACGTGGTACCCCCTACTCGACAATAACCCTGAGCGATATTACCAACCACGAGGTAAACGAAGCAAAATTGCAAGAGTTGATGAAAGAGGATAAGCAGAATATCATTATCCCCACCTCGTCTAGCGAGGTCACCCTAAGCACCCTGCTTCCCACACTTATACTTTTGAACAACGACACCATCAACCTGCCCGAGTTTAAACTTTTCGGTTACCCCGAGTGGCAGATATATGCAGGTAATATGCGCAATGAGATATACGAGGTAGACACATACTTCTACGCATCGTTCTTCAGCCATTACACTCTGCCCGAAGCTAACAGCTTCCAGAACGAATATATCCGTTGGTACAACCGCGCACCGCAAAACATATATCCCCGTTACGGAATGTTAGGCTACGACACAGGTTATATATTTCTGCTTGCAATAAGCAAATTCGGAAATAATATGCCCGAAAACATAAACAAAGTCTCCTTTACCCCGGTGCAGACAGGATTTAAATTTGAGCGCGTAAACAATTGGGGAGGAATGGTGAACAAAAAGATATATTTTGTACGCTACACCCCCGAATATACCATTAAGAAAATTGACTTTGACAAAAAATGATTAAAAGAGTATTCCATATTATAGCAATACTGATGCTCACAGCATCGGCAACTGCACAGGTGGAGCAACCACGCAATATTCTCGAGATTGGTGTTGCCGGTGGCTTGAATATGAGCCAGATGGATATGCAACCCAAGATAGGTCAGAAATACCTCAACGGACTGAACGGCGGCATCAGCATAAGATACACCAGTGAAAAATATTTCAATATGATATGCGCCGCACAACTCGAAGTTAACTTCTCGCAAAGAGGATGGGAAGAGGACTTCGACGACCAGACAGGCAACAGTTACAAGAGAACACTCAACTACATCGAGATACCCTTCTTTGCCCATTTAGCATTTGGCAAAGAGCCACGTGGAGCACAGTTCTTCATCAATCTTGGCCCACAGGTAGGATTTCTTTTAGGCGACGAAGAGGATTATATCGGCAGTTGGGATATAGAGAGCCGCCCCATAAGCACACAGCCCGTCTATGGCAAGAGCATAGATAAGAAATTTGAATATGGCATTGCAGGCGGCTTGGGACTCGAAATAAAGACCAAAGCAGGCAATTTCATTATAGAGGGGCGATACTACTATGGTCTGAGCGATATATTCAACAACTCGAAAACCGACGACTACGGACGCTCGGCAAACAATACAATATCGGCAAGAATAGGATATTCGATACCAATATTTAATAATTAAAAAAGAGATTGGCAAAAAGCGTGAGTATGTGGCTATGCTTGAAAAAGGTGAAACCGATATGCAACTTTCCACATTCATTATGATTTCGGAGGCTGTCGGCTTGAAATTTGCCTTGACATACTGATTTAGAAGTTTGAATAGACTATTATCACAGCACCCTTTGACCATAAAGCCAAAGGGTGCTGTTGTGTATAGTTAAGGTTTTCAGTTCACCTCATCCAAATTTCTATTCATCAAATTATCAAGACCAATAGATGAAGTTTTAGGAGTCATTTCTACATTCTTGAGCATCATTTTTCATTTCAAGAGTATCATTTCTGCTCTTTTAAGGAAAAACAGTCTCGTAAATGCTAAAAAGTGCTTCACTAATAACATCTTATGTAAAATTTTGATTACTTTTGCGTGGATAAATACGCATTAACAGAAAAGAATGAACAATTATTCAATGACATACAGTCTTTTAGACAGTTGCGGAAATCACTCGATTTCAGCAAAATATGTCGTGGATAATTTGCTTATGTGCGGAATTCGTGTAAACACACATTCTCATCACGCGTATTTTATAGAAAACATCTTAATTATCAAAGAGTTAGCAAAGTCCTTTTCTAGGGTTTTGCTGACATTTTCCTCAGACTTATATCTACGCAATGGTGCTCCGC
>JAGCKB010000338.1 GCA_017647725.1 Bacteroidaceae bacterium | reverse complement strand
GATCACGCGGAGTGGCTCCTTACGTACCTTGTCAGCCTTTGCTGCGATCTTGATAGCACCTTCTGCTGCTGCAAATGACTCGTGACCTGCGAGGAATGCGAAGCACTTTGTCTCCTCGCGGAGAAGACGTGCTGCGAGGTTACCGTGGCCGATACCTACCTTACGGTCGTCGGCTACTGAACCTGGGATACAGAATGCCTGCAAACCAAGACCGATTGCCTCGGCAGCATCAGCTGCGTTTGCGCAACCCTTCTTCAATGCGATAGCAGCACCTACAACGTAAGCCCACTTTGCATTCTCGAAACAGATAGGCTGTGTCTCCTCACAGATTTTGTAAGGGTCGATACCATACTGCTCGCAAATCTCGTTAGCCTCTTCGATGCTAGCGATACCGTTCTCGTTCAAAACAGCAAGGATCTGCTTGATACGACGGTCTTGACTCTCAAATTTAACTGGTCTTATCATAGCTTTTCCTCCTTATTCTTTACGTGGGTCAATATACTTAACTGCACCTGCCTCCTCAGAGAAGCGACCGTATGTCTTGGTGAGCTTCTTAACTGCCTCGTTGGCGTCGGTACCTTTCTTAATCTCATCCATAAGCTGGCCCAAATTTACGAACTCATATCCGCAAATTTCGTCGTTCTTGTCGAGTGCAAGGCGTGTGATGTAACCCTCGGCCATCTCGAGATAGCGGGGACCCTTTGCCAATGTACCGTACAATGTACCTGTCTGGCTGCGAAGACCTTTACCAAGATCCTCAAGACCTGCACCGATGATAAGACCACCCTCAGAGAATGCCGACTGGCTGCGGCCGTAAACAATCTGAAGGAACAACTCGCGCATAGCTGTATTGATAGCGTCGCAAACGAGGTCGGTGTTCAATGCCTCAAGAATTGTCTTGCCGGGAAGAATCTCTGATGCCATAGCTGCCGAGTGTGTCATACCCGAGCAACCGATAGTCTCTACAAGAGCCTCCTGGATAACACCGTTCTTAACGTTAAGCGATAGCTTACAAGCACCCTGCTGAGGAGCGCACCAACCAATACCGTGTGTGAAACCCGAAATGTCGGCAATCTCTTTAGCCTTAATCCATTTGCCCTCCTCGGGAATGGGAGCGGGACCGTGATTGGGACCTTTCTTCACAACACACATGTTTTCTACTTCGTGTGAATAAACCATAATTGTATGTTTTAATGTGTGAAACAGTTTTTGTCTCTTTTCAATTTGCGAAGATATGAATTTTTATTTTTATTATCAAAGGATAATTGCAAAAATATCTGTTTAGGGCTCTTTAGTTGCTAAAAATGCATAACGTGTGTGTGATATTTATCTTCTATTTTATGCTTTTTGCAATTTTGTTTGTAACTTTGCGCAAATTGTACCCGTGTGCATAGGCGCGTCGGGGCTCTGTCACCGATAAATTATTTGAATGATGAAGAGATTTGTAAATGCTTTTTTTGCGATGGTGATGCTGCTCTCCTTTGCAGCTTGTGATGATGCCAATAATACTACCGAGTACTACTTCGATGGTTTGTATACTGTCAGGGGTGAGATGCTGTGGCCCGAGCAGCAGGATACTTTCTATGTGGCACCTAATGTAAAGAGTATGGGGCTTAAGACGGGCGACCGTGCATTGTTGCGTGTGCGTTGTTTTGTCGATAATGTATTCGGGCCTTTGGCTGCGCAGTGGAGTGTCGATAAGGTCTTTGGCCATATTCCTACACGTAGTATAGAGAATATCCCGGCTGCCGACTCAGTGCTGTATAATTCGTCGTTTGTGGGTATAACACCTTGTTTTAACTATGGTACATCGTGGATTTGGAACGGTGTGCAAAATGTAAATGTGGTATATTATACTAATGGTACTGAACCCGATTTCAGAATGACTGCGCCTGCTTTTGTCGATGATACATTGCGTTTGACATTGCTTTCCAAGTTCGAGGATGGAGAGGTACTTACCTCGAACCTCCTCTCATTTGACCTTGCCTCGGCACTTCCGCTTCTTAAGAATCACGAGCAGGGATTGTTGGCCGGTAAGGATACACTGCGCACAAAGATTACAATGCGCTACTACGATGCTGCTGCCGATACTGTGTATATGGCTAAGTTCTTTGCCGGAAAATGTGCTAATCCTTTCCGTAAATAAGAGGGGCTATTAGAAAACAGCAGGGTAAAAAGGAATGATTGATTTTAAGAAATTGGTTGAAGATGTGCTGATGCTGGTTATGCAACCTGCTAAGGCGTGGCTGTTCATATCGCGTAAGGTCGATAAGAGCACTATGACCAATACATTCCTTTTGCCGTTAATAGCTTTTTCGGGAATAGCTGTTTTTATTGGTAAAGTATTTGGCAGCGGGTTTGAGGGCTCAAGTTTCTTGCCTGCTGCGGTGAGAATGGTGGTGGTGTTTTTTACAATGTTCCTCAGCTATTATTTGACGGCATTGATAATACAAAAATTCTCACAAAGTTATACTCCGGCGACAGCCAAGAACAGCGATAGGCTGATAGGCTACTCGATGGTGGTTGTGCTGTTGCTCGAGTCGTGCCTCGGACTATTTCCCAACTTCCGCATAATAGCCTGGATAGCTCAGTTCTACACCGTTAAGATAGTATGGGATGGGGCAGCGGTGTTAATGCGCATAAACGAGCAACGACGTCTGCTCTTTACGATGGTTGTGTCGATTATAATAATCATTATGCCGTTGATTATTGGACGTATAATGTCGGCACTATCGGTGAATCTTTTTTAGAGCCGGTTTGTCTGTAAACTATATGTTAAAATATGGATAAGAGAAAAAATAATGTAAATATAAAGAACAAGCGTGCTACGTTCGATTATCTTATAACCGATACCTACACAGCTGGAATTGTGCTCACCGGTACCGAGATAAAATCGATACGTCTGCAGCGTGCAAGCCTTGTCGATACTTACTGCACTTTCATTGCCGATGAACTGTGGGTGAAGAATATGCACGTTGCCGAGTATTTCTATGGTTCTTATAATAACCACGTGGCACGTCGCGACCGCAAACTGTTGCTCGAAAAGAAAGAGTTGCGTAAGTTGCAGCAGACGGTAAAGAACCCGGGATTTACCATTGTGCCCATCCGCCTTTTTATTAATGAGCGAGGATTGGCAAAGCTTGTCATTGGTCTTGCACGAGGCAAGCACGAATATGACAAGCGACAGAGTATAAAGGAACGCGACGACAAGCGCGAGATTGATAGAATAAAACGCAGTTATTAACTAATATATTCGGGGTGGGATTATCTATCTTACCCTATATTTTTTCAATATGAACCTGAAAGAGAGTTTAGAAAAAAGGATATTGGTGCTCGATGGTGCAATGGGCACAATGATTCAGAGATATAATCTAGAAGAGGAGGATTTTCGCGGAACACGATTCGCATCGCACCCACAGCAACTGAAAGGAAACAATGATATTCTGGTGCTCACCCGTCCCGATATTATACGGAGCATCCACGAGAAATATCTTATCGCAGGAGCCGATATTATAGAGACAAGTACTTTTAATGCCAATGAAATTTCGCAGGCCGACTATGGTTGCGAGGCACTATGCGCCGAGATTAATCGCGAGGGAGTGCGTTTGGCGCGTGAGGTGGCCGACAGGTACTCTACACCTCAGAAACCGCGTTTTGTGGTGGCATCAATAGGCCCCACAAGCCGTACCTGCTCAATAAGCCCTGACGTCGAGAATCCTGCAATGCGAAATATCACATTCGACCGTCTTGTTGAGGCCTATCTTAATCAGATGACAGTGCTGATAGAGGAGGGTGTTGATGCGCTACTGTGCGAGACGATTTTTGACACTCTTAATGCCAAGGCTGCAATATATGCTGCCGATGAGGCTATGCGCCGCTGTAATAAAGAGGTGCCTGTTATGCTATCGCTTACCGTTGCCGATGCTGCGGGTCGCACTCTTTCGGGACAGAGTATCGAGGCATTTATGGCGTCGGTGATGAGCCGTAATATCCTATCGGTGGGACTGAACTGCTCCTTTGGTGCCGAGCAGATGAAGCCTTTTATAAAACAAATTGCCGATATTGCTCCCTGTTACGTCAGCGCTTATCCTAATGCGGGACTTCCCAATGCTCTTGGTGGGTACGACCAGACACCCGAGCAGATGGCCCAGTGTGTACGCGAATATATTGACGAGGGGCTGGTTAATATAATAGGTGGATGCTGCGGAACAACCGATGCTTATATTGCTGAGTTTCCTGCGCTTGTCGAGGGGAAAGAGCCGCGTAAGCCGGCCGATTATCCCTGCGATCTATGGCTCTCGGGGCTCGACCGCCTTGTGGTTAACCGTTCTATGAATTTTATTAACATCGGCGAGCGTTGCAATGTGGCAGGCTCACGAAAATTTCTGCGTCTTATAAATGAGAAGAACTATACCGAGGCACTGAAGATAGCCCGTACACAGGTTGAGGATGGTGCGCAGGTGCTCGATATAAATATGGACGATGGTCTGCTTGATACTAAAGAGGAGATGATTAATTTCTTGAATCTCTTGGGTAGCGAGCCCGAGATTGCTCGTCTGCCCATAATGGTCGACTCGTCCAACTGGGATGTAATATGTGCAGGATTAAAGTGCTTGCAAGGACGTGCCATCGTAAACTCAATATCACTGAAAGAGGGTGAAGAAATCTTCATTGAACGAGCTGCCGAGGCTAAGCGTTTGGGTGCAGCAGTTGTTGTAATGGCATTCGACGAGGAGGGGCAGGCTACCACCTACGAGCGTAAAATTCAGGTGTGCAAAAGGGCATATAACCTGCTCACTGAGCGTGTGGGATTTCAGGCGCAAGAGATTATTTTCGACCCTAATATCCTTGCAATAGCAACGGGCATCGAGGAACACGCTGCTTATGGACTCGACTTTATTCGTGCTTGCGAGTGGATAAATAAAAACTTGCCCGGAACACACATAAGTGGTGGAGTAAGCAACCTGTCATTCTCGTTTCGAGGTAATAACTATGTGCGCGAGGCATTGCACGCGGTGTTCTTGTATCACGCAATAGCAGCCGGAATGGATATGGGAATTGTAAACCCGCAAAGCTCGGTGTTGTATGAGGATATCCCGTCGGATGTGCGCGAGGTGATGGAGGATGTTATTCTTAACCGCAGTGCCGATGCTACCGAGCGTCTCATTGAGATTGCTGCCAGCTTGAAAGAGAAAAGTACAACGGCAGTTCATCACAGCGATGATGCTTGGCGAGCTGCATCGGTTGAGGAGCGTCTTAAGAGTGCTCTTTTGAAAGGTGTGGGTGACTATCTGCAAGAAGACCTTGACGAGGCTGTTGCAAAATATGGCACTGCCGTTGATGTTATCTCGGGGCCTTTGATGGATGGAATGGGATACGTCGGCGAACTTTTTGGTGCAGGTAAACTGTTTTTGCCGCAGGTTGTTAAGACTGCACGAACAATGAAACAGGCTGTGGCTATTCTGCAACCTCTTATCGAGCAACAGAATAGCGGACGAAGCGCTGCAGGAAAGGTGCTTGTGGCAACAGTGAAGGGCGATGTTCACGATATAGGAAAGAATATTGCAGGGGTGGTAATGGGATGCAACGGCTATCATATTATCGACCTCGGTGTTATGGTGCCTCCCGAGAGAATCGTTGCCGAGGCGCGTGACAATAATGTTG
Source organism: Bacteroidaceae bacterium (assembly GCA_017647725.1). Classification (GTDB taxonomy): domain Bacteria; phylum Bacteroidota; class Bacteroidia; order Bacteroidales; family Bacteroidaceae; genus HGM04593. Next base: position 1,477 of record JAGCKB010000338.1, on the reverse strand, counting down.
ATATGGTTATTTTAAGCGGTCTGATAACTCCTTCGTTGGATGAGATGATTACCGTAGTAAAATCGCTTGATGCCGCAGGTATGAGTGTACCTGTGCTCATTGCAGGTGCTACCACCAGCCCTATGCACACTGCGCTTAAGATTGCTCCCGCTTACTCTGGTCTTGTTGTGCACGTGAAAGATGTTTCGCAGAATGTAATTGTGGCAGCCGAACTGCTTGGTGGCGATGAGCGTCGCGAGGCATTTACATCGGCGGTTGTAGAGCAGCAGAGGGCTCTTCGCGAGTCGGTAGCCGAGCGTAGCGAGGTGCCTTTGCGCACACTTGAAGAGGCTCGTGGCAATCGCCTTAATCTATTTGAAAATAACGATGAGCATCCTTCAGGTTGCAGTTGCGGATATTGTAAATAAATGATAATAAAACTTAAATTAACCTCCTAAATCGTAAATCCAATTTAGGAGCGTTAATTTTGTAGATAATTATGTTGACTAAGACAATTCTGACAATTACGTTTATCTCGGTAAAATTATTTTGTTAATACAGGCAGATGGAAAATAAACAATTAAAAGGACTTACCTCGCAGGAGGTTGAAGAGCAGAGACGACTTTATGGAGCTAACATTTTAACAGCTCCCCCAAAAACTCCTCTGTGGGTACGTTTCCTGGAGAAATTCAAAGACCCTATAATAATAATTCTGTTGGTTGCATTGGTGTTGGCATTTGCAATCTCGTGTTTCCATTGCTTCGGCCCCGAGAACGCCGGCTTTTCGGCTTTTCTCGAACCAATAGGAATTTTGATTGCAGTATTGTTGGCAACAGTGATTGGTTTTGCATTCGAGGTTAAGGCAGCCAATGCTTTTGACCGCCTGAATACTGTTAACGATGATATTCAGGTAACGGTGAAGCGCGATGGCGGTATTCATCAGATTGCGCGTAAGGATATTGTGGTGGGCGACATTGTAATACTGAATACAGGCGATGAGGTCCCTGCCGATGGTATAATTCTCGAAGCAAATTCCTTACAGATAAACGAATCGACTCTGACGGGAGAGCCTGTGATATCAAAGACTACGATTGAGGCCGATTTTGATAAAGAGGCAACCTATCCCTCCAATATGGCTATGCGCAGCACTACTGTTGTCGATGGAAATGGTGTGATGCGTGTAACTACTGTGGGAGATGCAACTGAATACGGCAAGGTAAATCGTGGTTCTCTGATAGAGAATAATCTTGAAACACCATTGCAGATGCAGCTGAAACGCCTTGCCGACCTTATAAGTAAGGTAGGGTATTCGGTAGCGGCAATATCGTTCATTCTGCTTTCGGTAAAAGGATTGTGGAACTTTGGTGAGTTGACTTGGTTGCAAATTGGCTCGGAACTGTTAAGCAATTTTATGATTGCTGTAACACTCATCGTGGTGTCGGTTCCCGAGGGGCTTCCTATGAGTGTTACTCTTAGTCTTGCGCTTAGTATGAACCGT